>DASQSQ010000543.1:0-4863 GCA_035642315.1 Mycobacterium sp. | reverse complement strand
TCATGGACAGATCGCCGCCGATCGCAAGGATGTTCGGATTGATCTGCGGGGTGATCGGGACGCCGGCTTCCTCGAGCTCCTTGTAGTAACCGTTCACCCGCTCGGTGAGCGGGCCGGGGCCGGTGTACGCGAAACTCAGTGCGCCGATGCATTTCTGGGCGGCCATCTGCACCGACGCCGGCCTGGTGCAGGCCACCCACACCGGCGGATGCGGCTTTTGCAGCGGCTTGGGGATCACGTTGCGAGCCGGCATTTCGATGTGCTCGCCCTTGAATCCGGCGAAGGGCTCCTCGATCATGCAGCGGATCGACACCTCCAGCGCCTCTTCCCACTGGGCCCGTTTGTCGGCGGGATCGATGTTGAACCCGCCCAGCTCACCGATCGACGAGGACTCTCCGGTGCCGAACTCCACCCGTCCATCAGAAATCAAGTCGAGAGTGGCGATGCGTTCGGCGACCCGGGCCGGATGGTTGACGGCCGGCGGGAGATGCATGATGCCGAAACCCAGCCGGATGTTTTTGGTCCGCTGGCTGGCGGCGGCCAGAAACATCTCCGGTGCGGTGGAATGGCAGTACTCCTCAAGGAAGTGATGCTCGGTCAGCCAGACCGTGGAGAAGCCGGCTTTGTCCGCCAGCTCGACCTCATCGAGACAGTCCTTCAGCAGGACGTGCTCGTCGTCCGCTGTCCAAGGGCGGGGTAGGGCGAATTCGTAGAACAATGAGATTTTCAACTGGTACCTCCTGAAACAATTGAACGAGTGAAGTTTTCACTGACGAGGTGTTTGGCTGCGACGTAGCCGAAGGTCATCGCCGGCCCGATGGTCGCGCCGGCGCCGGCGTAACTGCGTCCCATCACCGCCGCCGAGGTGTTCCCCACGGCGTAGAGACCAGGTACGACGCTGCCGTCGGTGCGCAGCACCCGGGCGTATTCATCCGTGCGCAGCCCACCTGATGTGCCCAGGTCACCGAGGACGATGCGAAAGGCGTAGTAAGGCGGTTTGCCAAGCGGATACAGATTGGGGTTGGGCAGAGTGGGGTCTCCGTAGTAATTGTCGTAAACGCTGTCACCTCTGTCGAAGTCGTCGTCGTGGCCGCTGCAGGCCAGCTCGTTGAAACGTGCCGCGGTGTCGCGCAGCTGCCCGGCCGACACCCCGATCTTGATTGCGAGTTCATCCCAGCTTTTCGCTGCCTTGACCACTCCCGATTCCAACCAGGCTTTGGGCATCTTTCGCCCCGTGGGCACGGGTGCGCCCGGAATCTTCGGCAGCGGAAGGTGTCCGCCGACGACGTAGCGATTGAACGATCTATGGTCGGTGACAAGCCAGCACGGGATATGAGTGACGCCGGATCTCTGGCCCTCGATCATCGCGTGGCCGAAGTCCATGTAGGGAGCCGCCTCGTTGATGACGCGCTTTCCTTCGCCGTTGACGATGAACTGCGACGGCATCATGCGCTCATTGAGCATGAATTGCATTCGGCCATCCGGCCATTGGATGGCCGGAAACCACCAGGCCTCATCGAGCAGGTCGGCAGCGGCACCGACTTTCTGGCCCGCACGAATCCCGTCGCCGGTAGCGGCGGGGTTACCGAAGCTCCAATCCTGTTCGACGGTCGGCTGGTGCTCCTTGCGCCACGCGAGGTCGTGGTCGAATCCGCCGGTCGCCAGGATGACTCCCCGTCTGGCGTAGATCCGCAGCGGTGTGCCGTCTTTCACGACGGCCGCCCCGGTCACCGACCCGTCCTCGTCGGTGAGCAGTTCGGTCATCGGTGAGTCCAGCCACAGCGGGATACCGCGGTCCTTCATCGCCAGCCGTAGCCGCGCCGCGAGCGACTGGCCGATCGCCGCGATCCGATCGCCGAAGACGCGGGCCCTGATCATCCGCCACACCAGCTTGACCAGGACGCCCTTGCCGGCCCATGACTGGCGGACTTGGTAGAACGACCGAAGTTCTTTCGGCCCCAGCCAGATTCCCCGCGGCGCCAACGCCAACGGCGCAAGCAGATGTTGTTCTTCCTCCGCCAACGTGCGCAAGTCGATCGGGGGAACGTTGATGGTGCTGCCGAGCTCGGAACCGCCGGGCAACTCCGGGTAGTAGTCGGCGTAGCCGGGCTTCCACACGAACTCGAACCACGGGCTGAGTTGCTCGAGAAACTCCATCATTTCCGGTGCCGAGTCGACGTATTGCTGAATGCGAGCGTCACTGACCAAGCCATCGGTGATCCGACGCATGTAGTCGACAACGCCGTCCGGCGACGGCGCGTAGCCTGCCCGACGTTGCGCCGGCGCTCCCGGCACCCAGATGCCGCCTCCTGACAGCGCGGTGGAACCGCCGAAGTGGCTGGACTTTTCGACGACCAGCGTCTCCAGGCCAGAAGCGTGGGCGGCCAGAGCCGCCGTCATACCACCGCCTCCGGAACCGATAATCAATACGTCGACCTCGTGGTTCATGTCGGCACCGCCGCTCGCACCGCGAAGCCGGCGATCAACTCGGCGGCCGGCCGGTAGTAGCGCGCCGCGGTCTGGTATGGACCCGCGGATGCCAGCGCCGCGAAAGCGGCCACCCAGGTGCGGATCTCGTGGGCGGAGTTGCCACCCTCTTGCGCGATGAACGAGTTGGACCACTTGTCCAACTCGTCGAGCTCCCCGCTGTCGAGGATGTCGAGGAATCGCTGATCCCAGGCCGGGTTGAGGGGTTGCAGCTCGCTGCCTCCGTTCGCGAAGCTTCTGGCCGCATCCATCACCGCGGTCTGCCGCGCGAGCCGCTGTTCGGAGGTCATCGGCTGGCCGTGCACAATGCGTTCCACGACTGCCGGTGTCGCCGTTGCCAGCGTTGGGACCGGCGGATCATGCGACAGCCCGCCGGATCCCATCACCAAGACGCGCTTGTTGAGGGTGGCCAGATAGCTGCCGACCGCGGTGCCGAGCGTCCGGCAGCGATGCAGCGGCCCGAGCGGGGTGGCGACCGAATTGATGAAAATCGGTATCACCGGGCGGGCCGTCGCGCGGCCGAACAACTTTTCCAACGGCTGAACGGTGCCGTGGTCGACGTCCATGTTCGCCGAGATGGCGATGTCGACGCCGGCCGACAGGACTGCCTTCGCGCAGGCGACCGCAGTGGCTTCGGGAACGTCGAGCGGCCCTTTGTGAGTGCCGTAGTCGCCGACCCCCTGCGCTTCGGTGCCGATGCAGAACGGTGGCATCAGCTTGTAGAAGAAGCCGTTGTAGTGGTCGGGCGCGAAGATGACGACAAGCTCCGGGTCGAAGCCTTCGACGAATTCCCTTGCCTGCGCGAGTGCGCCGTCGATGTCATCAAGGAGGTCCTGCGCCGGCCCGGGCAGATTCAGTAGCGGGCTGTGGGACATACAGCACAGAGCTATGGGCACTTTGAACATCACCTCCCGGTGTCAAGGTGAGGACGTCGAAGAGCGAGGCGCTCAGCTCCGGTGCGAGCTGAGCGATACAGGCGCCCGCGATGCAACGGTCGGGGCGCAGAAACAGCACGGACTCTTGGTGGGTGTCGAACCAGGCTTTGAGTTCGCCGCCGCGGTCGCCGACGACCAGGACGTCCGGATCGTCGTGTCCGGTCCAGTGCAGCTGGTTCAGCGGCCTCGCCGCCACGAACTTCGCGCCCAGCGCCTTCCAGTTCGCAAAGGCTGTGGCGTGCAGGATTTCGCGCGGATTGTTGTTCCAGCACAGTACGGCGAACCCGCCGCCTAGGACGTCGTCGAGCAGCACGTTCTGCTGTTCGCGAGTGTCCACCCGGGGTTGCACGAATAGCGTGCCGACCGGCGAGTCGGAGCGGCGCGGCTCGGAGTGCACGACGGCCCCCTGCTCGTAGCGCGGCATCGGCTTGAACCGCATCTCTAGCACATATCGCTTGAGCGACGGCACAATTGACGCGGATCGCACGAGCACATCGCGAGCCGCGGCAACCCGCCGGTTAGTCGGTGAGATGACCCGGCCCACCATGGTCGACAGGTCGATCATCGCCCGGGCATGTTTGCGCCGTTCGACGTCGTAGGTGTCGAGCAACGCGTCTTCGGCATATCCGGTCACCACCGCGGCAAGCTTCCACCCCAGATTCGCCGCGTCCCGGATACCGCTGTTGTAGCCCTGGCCCTGCCACACCGGCATCAGGTGGGCGGCGTCGCCCGCGAGCAGAAGCCGGCCTCGGCGAAACGCCCCGGCGATTCGCGAATGATGGGTGTAAACGCGGTGCCGGATCACCTCGACCCGGTCGGGGTGGGGGACGAAGTACGCAAGCATCCGCGCGAGAAAGGCCGGGTCCTCGGCCTGCTCGTCGGTCTCGTTGGCGTGAATCATGAACTCGAAGCGGCGAATTCCGTGTGCGATCGAGATCGAGGCGTAGGGGCGCTGCGGATCGGCACCGACCTCGCTGTTGGGATGTCCGAGCGGATCGTTGGCCACGTCGACGACCAGCCAGCGCGTGGGTGAGGTAGTGCCGTCGAAGGACACGCCCATCAGCCGCCGAGTGGTGCTCCGCCCGCCGTCACAGCCGACCAAGTAGCGCGCCCGCACATTCTTGCGCCCGCCCTCGCCGTCGAGTTCAACGGTGACCGCGTCGGCGGTTTCGGTGCATGACGTCATTGGGTGGCTCCACCACACGGCGACGTGCTCGAATCTGTCCAAGCCGCTGAGCAACTCGGCATCGACCAGCGGCTGCACGAAGCCGTTGCGTTTGGGCCAGCCGAAACGCGCGTCGGGCGGCGCCATTTCGGCGAGCACCCGGCGTTTGGCATCGACGAATCGCAGGATCTGATTGGGCACCGTGTGGGGCAGGATGCGATCGACCAGACCGATCGCCTGGAAGGTGCGCAGCGACTCGTCGTCCAGGCCGACGCC
>DASQSQ010000542.1:0-2723 GCA_035642315.1 Mycobacterium sp. | reverse complement strand
GCCCGCATCGTCACTGGACGGACCGGACAGCCAAGATGCGATGCTGCGGGCCACCACCCCACAATAGGGCGAGTCCCGTCCCGGCCCGGCGACTAAGTGGTGCTGTCGCGTAACGTCGGCGCAACGTATGGTTGATCCTCGCGCAATATCGCATCCATAGCGTCTGGTCGGGCGACCCGTTACGGCCATGTAAAGGAGAGCGCTTCAATGACCGCAGTTGATTCGAAGCTCGCAGCAAAGGAGAGCGCTTCGGTGTCCGAAAAAACGGCCGATGACATCATCAAACTCGCCAAGGACGAGCACGTCGAATTCGTCGACGTCCGGTTCTGTGACCTGCCCGGCATCATGCAGCACTTCACAATTCCGGTTTCGTTTTTCGACGAGGACGTATTTGAGAACGGGATCGCCTTCGACGGCTCCTCGATTCGCGGCTTCCAGGCGATCCACGAATCCGACATGCTGCTGCTGCCCGACCCCGACACGGCACGGATCGATCTGTTCCGCGAGGCCAAGACGCTGAACCTCAACTTCTTCGTGCACGACCCGTTCACCCTCGAGCCGTATTCGCGCGACCCGCGCAATGTCGCCCGCAAGGCGGAGAACTACCTGAAGAGCACCGGTATCGCCGACGACGCGTACTTCGGTGCCGAGGCCGAGTTCTACATCTTCGACTCGGTGAGCTTCGACTCGACAACCAACGGCTCGTTCTACGAAGTGGACGCGATCTCGGGCTGGTGGAACACCGGCGAGCCGACCGAGGGTGACGGCAGCCCCAACCGCGGCTACAAGGTCCGCCCCAAGGGTGGCTATTTCCCGGTTCCCCCCACCGACCACTACGCCGACCTGCGCAACGCGATGCTGCAGAACCTGATCAAGTCCGGTTTCAGCCTGGAGAAGGGCCACCACGAGGTGGGCTCCGGCGGTCAGGCCGAGATCAACTACAAGTTCAACACGCTGCTGCACGCCGCCGATGACATGCAGCTGTACAAGTACATCGTCAAGAACACCGCATGGGCGAACGGCAAGACGGTGACCTTCATGCCCAAGCCGCTGTTCGGTGACAACGGCTCGGGTATGCACTGCCACCAGTCGTTGTGGAAAGACGGCAGCCCGCTGATGTACGACGAGACGGGCTATGCCGGTCTGTCCGACACCGCCCGCCACTACATCGGTGGCCTGCTGCACCACGCGCCGTCGCTGCTGGCGTTCACGAACCCAACGGTGAACTCCTACAAGCGGTTGGTCCCCGGCTTCGAGGCTCCAATCAACCTGGTCTACAGCCAGCGCAACCGGTCGGCGTGCGTGCGCATCCCGATCACCGGCAGCAACCCGAAGGCCAAGCGGCTGGAGTTCCGTTGCCCCGACTCGTCCGGCAACCCATACCTGGCGTTCTCCGCCATGATGATGGCCGGCCTGGACGGCATCAGGAACAAGATCGAGCCCCAGACGCCAGTGGACAAGGACCTCTACGAGCTGCCGCCGGAAGAGGCCGCGAACATCCCGCAGGCTCCGACCTCGCTGTCCGCGGTGATCGACCGGCTCGAGGCAGACCACGAATACCTCACCGAGGGAGGCGTTTTCACGCCCGACTTGATCGAGACGTGGATCAGCTTCAAGCGCGACAACGAGATCCTGCCGGTCCAGATCCGGCCTCACCCGTACGAATTCGCGCTGTACTACGACGTTTAAAACTTGTAAAGCGCGCAGCAGTACCATCCGCGCATGTCAGTGCCGGTTGGGACGACCATCGCGGGGTACACAATCCTGCGGTTGGTGGGTTCTGGCGGGATGGCCGAGGTCTATCTTGCTCAGCACCCACGGTTGCCACGTCGCGATGCTCTTAAAGTCCTCTCCGAGGCAATAACAGCGGACCGCGGCTTCCGGGAAAGGTTTCAGCGCGAAGCCGACCTGGCCGGTGCGCTGTGGCACCCGAACATCGTGGCGGTGCACGATCGCGGCGAGTTCGATGGTCACCTCTGGATCGCGATGGTCTACGTCGACGGCACGGACGTAGCGCAGCTGGCCAAAAGACGCTATCCGACCGGGATGCCGGTACAGGACGTGTGCGACATTGTCGCCGCCGTCGCTGCCGCACTGGACTACGCCCACAGCAGGGGCCTGCTGCATCGCGACGTCAAGCCCGCCAACATCTTGATCACCGAACCCGAGGACGGCAAGCCGCGGATCCTGTTGGCCGACTTCGGTATTGCGCGACCACTCGCTGACATCAGTGGACTTACCGTGACCAATTTCACGGTGGGTACCCTCACCTACGCCGCGCCTGAACAGTTGATGGGCGCAGACATCGATGGGCGTGCAGATCAGTACGCGTTGGCCGCCACCACGTTTCACCTTCTCGCTGGTGCCCCACCGTATGAGCATTCCAATCCGGTAGCCGTCATCAGCCGACATCTCACCGCACCACTACCCAAGCTGAGCGATCGGCGCCCGGAGTTGGCCGATCTCGCTGAGGTGCTGTCGCGGGCGCTCGCCAAGGACCCCGCCGACCGGTTCGAGCACTGCAGCGACTTCGCGGCGGCCCTGACCCAGCGAGCCGATCCGGACGCGCAGGCCCGTACTACGGTCGCCGCGCCGATCATGCGGCCAGCGAGCGCGTCGATACCGAAGCGACGCAGGCGATCCCGCGTTCTGCTCGGAGCATCGATAGGGGCGGTGTCGGTCGCCGTCATCGGCATCGTCGGCTACGCGATGCAGCCGGCGAA
>DASQSQ010000541.1:0-15921 GCA_035642315.1 Mycobacterium sp. | reverse complement strand
CGGACGCCGGCGCGTGGACAAAGCGCGTCACAGGGCGGCGCCACCGTCTGCTCCGATGGCCGCAATCCCCACGTCAAGCCTGGGATCACCGGATCGCGGGAATGGCCCTACGACGGGCAGTGCGCTTCATCAGCTCCGGCGCGATGACCCGATGCAGTGGGCCGACGACGGCCCAGACTGTGCGGGCGGCGACCTTGTGTCGATAGTGCAGACGTGTGGTCAGGACGGCGCGCCGGCCGTCCTCGCGTCGCAGTCTCAGCTGGCCGCGCATCAGCCATCCATCCGTCGCCAGCACGATCTCGTCGGGGTCCGAATGCGTGATCGACCAGCCGATGACGTGCTCGGGCGATGAGTACGGACCCAGCTGAAATCTCAAGATGTGGCGGTGGATCCACAACACAATGCCGCCACCCGCGCCCTCCCGGTGACCAAGTGCGTCACGTAACGCTTGTTCGCCAGTGCGTGAATCATCCTGATGGACAGGGACTTCGAATACGTCAACGTAATCAGCAGCGGCCTCGTCGGCCACCGCCCGTTCGGCGAACACTCGTGCCGCGATCCGTCTCAGCGTCCAGCGCACCACCACCCGGTGCCCACCGCTGCCGATGACGAGCGCGCGATAGATCTTGCCGTGCAGACCGGGGAAGTCCGCCCAGGTTGCCGAGCGAATGCGGGTGCGCTGTGGTGCTTCGGCATCCAACTCGAACACCCAGCGATACACCGCGAACGGGTGACGGCCTTTGAGCGCGAACCGTTCGGGTGGTCGTGACTCCTCCACCGCGAAGCCGCTCGGGACCGTCGATGGGTGTTCCGGGTCGTAGCGCAACACGCGCAGCAGCGCGGACCACGTTTCGGCCCGATTGGCCGTGACGGATATGGCATGCTCGTCGATATAGGGTAAACGTTCCATATAGAAGGACCATACTAGATCATGGCACCTCCGCGGAAGCACCAAACCGATGTGATCCTGGACGCAACGCGCGCGCTAGTGCTCGCCGAAGGACCCCGTGCCGCGAGCGTCGGCGCGATCGCAAAGGCGAGCGGAGCGCCAGCGGGCACGCTGTACCACCGGTTCGGCAACCGCAACGGGATCCTCACCGCCGCGTGGCTCCGCGCGCTCGAGCGCTTTCAGGCGAGGGCGCTGGCCGCAACGGCCGACACCGTTCTCGAGTCCGCGGTCGCTACTGCCGTTGCGGCAATCGATTTCATGCGCGAGGTTCCCGACGATGCCCGGCTGCTGGTCGCCGTGCGGCCGAGCGACCTGCTCGATGGCGAACCCGACGACGACTTCGATCAGACCCTCGACGCCCAGAATGCGCCGCTCATCAAACGAGTCAGAACTTTCGCACGCGAGCTGTACGGCAGCAGCGATGCCCGGTGCGTCGATGCCGTCGCCAGAGCCGTTGTCGACCTGCCCTACGCCGTCGTCCGGCGTCACGCCAACGACGACCTCATCCCTGCCTGGCTGGAGGACGACGTCGCCGCGGCGTCGTGCGCGTTGTTAACGTCCTTCAGCCCCGTCCGCGGCAGCAAGCCGAGGTCGTCGTCAAAACACCGTTAGGCGGCGAACGACCTCAAGCGTGGCTGGGTCACCCTGCGCGTCGACGCCAAGAGATTCCCAGCTGCCCCGTGAGGTGGCCCAACGCACGAATGCTGTTGAGTCGCTGGTGATGTGGGCCGCCACGTCGCCGCTGCCGATCCGCAGGGTCCGCGCGCCGGGTCCGGTGAGGCGTATCTCGAACGCCTTGTCTATCCCGTCGAGCAGCGCGCTGTTCTGCTGAGGTAATGCTGCCTCCATCCAGTCAAGGGTGGGTGCAAGCCGTAGCTCGTCGGAGGCCGGCGGTTCTCCGGTCAGCGGTCCATCCGGCCCGAACAGGTCGAACCTGATGTGGATGTAGTGCTCAAATGCATAGGCGGTCGGCACAATTGACGCCGGATAGGTCCCGACATCGCCGAGTGGCACGTCAACGTCCTGGACCTGCACTGCCGCGAGCAACTCCAGCCCCTTCGCGCTGACCGACTCGTAGTCGGCGACCACCTCTTCGGGGGTCATGGAGCGACGCGAATCGACGTACAAGTCCGCAGCTCGTTCGGCCGGCAGCCCCGCTGAATCGGGCAAGTTCGACATGTCCACGGCCAGGTAGAAGCTGCATGCCATGTGCGACACGACATCCTGCACCGTCCAGCCCGGGCATCCGCTGTCCTTCGCCCAGACCGAATCGTCCATCTCGCGGCAGAGCGCCAGCAGTGCTTCGCGGTCGGTTTCAATTGCCTTGAGCGCGTTGCTCATTTCACTCATTCCTCTCGGTCGACTGATTCGATCTGGAGCGAGCGCCGCACCACGACGCCCGGCTCACCACCGGCGATGTACTCGTCGGGGGTCTCGTCGCTGGATGACCGCAGTTCACAGTCGAGAAGGGCCACCGCGGCGCGTGCGGCCTGGTATTTGCCGTCGAAGTGCACGTTTCTGCGTGGAGGGTTCATCGGCATGGTCAGAGTTCCTTCCGATTGAATGGGACGGTCGAAACTAGCGAGCTAGGGTAGAGCAACCTACATACGGTATGTACGCAACATACATACTGTATGTATGAAAGGCAACTGTTGATGGATGAAACCCGTCGTACGCAGGCCGCGCGGGCCGCGGAGACACGCGAGGCGCTGATCGAAGCCGCCCGTCCGCTCTTCGCTGCGCAGGGTTTCGCCGAGGTGGCGTTGGAAACGATCGTGCGGGCCGCGGGCGTGACCCGCGGTGCCCTGTATCACCACTTCGCGGACAAGACCGAGCTGTTCGCAGCCGTCTTCGAAAAGGTCGAGGGAGAAGTCGCCGCCCGGATGGGCGAGGTGATCGCGGCGTCCAATCAGACCGATCCGGTCGAGGTCATGCGGTTGGGCGCCGACTTTTGGCTGGATGTCTGCTCCGATCCGGAAGTGCAGCGCATCGTTCTCGTCGACGCCCCGGCGGTGCTGGGTTGGACGCGATGGACCGAGATCGGTGACCGTTACAACACCGGCATGGTGCGTGCCCTGCTGACTAACGCCGTTGAGACTGGCCGCATCCCGCCGCAGCCGATCGAAGCGACGGTGCTGACAATCCTCGGTGCGATGCGTGAAGCGACCCTGTACGTTGCACGGGCAGAGGATCACGACCAAGCGCGGAAAGACGCCGGCGCCGTGATGAACCGACTGATCCGGGCGCTGGACGCTAAGTGACGTTCCTGCCGAGCTGAAACAGCAGACCGAGGTCGTCACGCACGGCGCGGTGGCGGGTGATCTGGTTGTCGGCGATGGCGAAGATATGGACTTGCGTGTGGGTGATCAACCGGCCGGTGGGTGCGATGTGCGGTGCGCGACGTCCATACTCGCGGATATGAGTGACCCTTCGCCGCGACTGGCTACGCCGGCGGACGCCGTGATCGTGGCCCGGTTGCTGGACGCATTCAATCGGGAATTCCACGCGCCGACGCCGGGACCGGAAGTGTTAGCCGCCCGACTGCGTCGGCTGCTTACCGGCGCCGAGGTAATCGCCGTTCTTGCAGGCGATCCCGTTGTCGCCGTCGCGCTGCTGACGTTGCGGCCAAACATCTGGTTCGACGGCCCCGTCGGCCTGCTGGACGAGCTTTATGTCGCACCCGAGGCGCGCGGAGGCGGGGTTGGCTCGGCGCTGCTGGCCGCGGTGGAATCGATCACCCGCGAGCGCGGCGGCCGGCTGGTCGAAATCGCCGTCGACGGCGCCGACACCGACGCGCGCCGCTTTTACGAACGCCACGGCTACACGGACACCGAGGCGGGACAAGACCAGCCCAGCTTCTATTACCACCGCGCTATATAAGCGTCAGCGTTCCGCGGCGAAGGCGCGCAGCGACGCCAGCTGCGCGGGATCCAGTGAGGGGCGGACGGTTTCGCGTGCGGCAGCGACGTCGGCCGGGGTGATTTCGGCGGCGTCGACCGACCGCCGCATCGCGGTGAGCGCGGCCTCGCGCAGCAGTGCCACGCAATCGGCGGCGCTGTATCCGTCCAGGTCGGCCGCCAGCGCGGTCAGGTCGACGTCGCGCAGCGGAACCGACTTGCCCGCGGTGCGCAAGATGTCCAGGCGGGCTTGTGCGTCGGGCGGTTCGACGAACACCAGCTTCTCCAGCCGACCGGGGCGCAACAGCCCCGGGTCGATGAGGTCCGGCCGGTTGGTGGCGCCAACCACCACCACGTCGCGCATCGGCTCGATGCCGTCGAGCTCGGTGAGCAGCGCGGCCACCACCCGGTCGGTGACACCGGAGTCGAAGCTCTGCCCGCGCCGCGGTGTCAGCGCGTCGATCTCGTCGAGAAATACCAACGACGGCGCGGAGTCGCGGGCCCGGCCGAACAGTTCCCGCACTGCCTTTTCCGAAGAGCCGACCCATTTGTCCATCAGCTCAGAGCCTTTGACGGCGTGCACCGACAGCCGGCCGGTGCTGGCCAGCGCCCGCACCACAAAGGTTTTGCCGCACCCCGGCGGTCCGTACAGCAGAACCCCGCGCGGCGGCTCGACACCGAGCCGAGCAAAGGTGTCGGGATGCTGCAGCGGCCACAGCACAGCTTCGGTCAGGGCCTGCTTGGTGGCGGCCATGTCGCCGACGTCGTCGAGCGTGATCGACCCGAGCGTCACCTCGACCGCGGCTGAGCGCGACAGCGGCCTGATCACGGTCAGCGCACCGAGCAGGTCCTCCTGGATCAGCTTGGGCGGCGTGCCGTCGGAGCTGGATCGGGCAGCCGCGCGCAACGCCGCCTCACGCACCAGGGCGGCAAGGTCGGCGACCACGAAACCGGGTGTGCGATCGGCGATCTCGTGCAAGTCGAGATCGCCGGTGGGCACCGGCTTCAGCAATCCTTGCAGCAGGGCAGCACGGGTGGCCGCGTCGGGCAGGCCGAGTACCAGCTCGCGGTCGCACAGGTCCGGGGCGCGCAGCCGCGGGTCGAGGTTCTCCGGTACCGCCGATGTGACGATCAGCGCGACCCGCGCGGCGGCGACCGCGTTACGCAGTTCGGTCAGGATCAGCGTCGCGACCGGTTCGGCAGTGGCAGGCAGCAGCGCGTCGATGTCGGCGATCAGCAACACTCCGCCGCCGTCGCGAACTGCCGCCGCAGCGGAGGTGACCCGCTTGAGCCGGTCGTCGGCGGCCAGCGCCCCGACCTCCGGGCCGTCGAGCTCCACCAGCCGGCGGCCCGCGCAGACGGCGCGCACCAGCGTGGTCTTGCCGACACCGGCCGGGCCCGACACCAGTACTCCCAAATTCGTTCCGGCGCCCAGGGTTTGCAGCAGATGCGGTTCGTCGAGCGCGAGCTTGAGCCATTCGGTCAGTTTGGCCGCCTGCGCGCTGACGCCTTTCAAGTCGTTGACCGTGACAGGTGACGTCGTCTCGCTGACCTGCGCCGGCGTCGGCGCCTCGATGTGCGGCCCCGAGCCGTCGGCCGGGACGCCGGTTCCCCATGTCACCAACGAGTTTGGCTGCACGCTCACCGGTCCGCTGGGATCGACGCCGGTGACCGTCAGCAGCTCGGACGTCCAGCTGATGCCGACAGCCGACGCCAGTGCGCTGGCAGCAGCCGACGTCGAGGTGCCCGGTCCCAGGTCGCGTGGCAGCAGGGATACCGCGTCGCCCACGGTCAACACCTTGCCGAGCAGGGCCTGCCGCAGGGTGGGCGGGGAGACCGATTGGCTGGTCATCGCCGAGCCGCTCAAGGTCACCGACCGGGCGCCGTAGACCGTCGCCGCCGCGACGATGACGGCGGTGTCCTCGCTCAGGCCGGCGTTGGACAGCGTCACGTCGTCCAGCAGCACGGTGCCGACCGGAGTTAGCGCGCCGGCCATGCCGGCCACCGCCGTCGTGGTCCGCGATCCGGTCAGCGATACCGCGTCCCACTCTCGAATGCCAAGGGCGGCAATGGCGTTGGGATGAAGTCGGACAACGCCGCGGCGAGAGTCGACGGCTGCGGTGTTGAGCCGAGCCGTCAGCGTGAGCTTCGGGGACGTCATGTCCGACCGGTGGGTCTACGCAGGCCCAACCGCGCCATCGACCTGCGGTTGGGCTGCGCGCGGCGGATCGCGCGCCGGGTGGCGCGGCGCTGTTTGGGTTTCTCGCCCCACGCCTCGGGATGCGCCGCCAGCCAGTGGTAGCTGTGCACGGAGAACGGAATGTGGAACAAGTAGGCGGCGATCAGCACCATGATCAGGATGTAGGGGAACAGGAACGCCGCCGCCGCGACGATCGCCAACGCTGCCAGCAGCAGGGCGGCCAGATTCGGCGGCACCGACACGGCATGCATCTTGCGCATCGGGATCCGGCTGACCACCAGCATCGAGCAGGCCGCCACCCACGCGCAGACGAACCACGGCGACGTCCACCAGCCCGCGCCGAACTGCAGCTTGGCCGCCAGTGGGCCGAGCGCCGAGATCGCGCCGGCCGGCGCCGGTATCCCGACGAAATACTCCCGCGCAAAGGCCGGTTGGGTGGCGTCGTCAAGCAATGCGTTAAACCTGGCCAACCGCAACACGATTGACACCGCATACAGCAACACCACCACCCAGCCCGCAGGCACCGAGGGCAGCAACGACACGTAGACCACTACCGCGGGGGCCACCCCGAAGTTCACCGCGTCGGCAAGCGAATCGATCTCCTCGCCCATCCGCGACTCGGCGTCCAGGATGCGGGCGACCCTGCCGTCGAGTCCGTCGAGGATCGCGGCTGCGGCGATCAACGCGATCGCTACGTGCGGCTGGCCCTCCAGCGCGAACCGGATCGAGGTCAGCCCCGCGCAGATCGCCAGCACGCTCATCGAGCTGGGCAGGATGCGCAGCGGCACCACTCGCCTACCGCGAGACTTAGTCGCAATCACGGCAGCTCGGCCAACACCGTTTCGCCGCCGACCGCCCGTTGGCCGACGCTGACCAAAATCTGTGCCCCGGCGGGCAGGTAGGTGTCCAGACGCGACCCGAACCGGATCAGGCCGTAGGTGTCACCGATCGACAGCTTGTCGCCGGCGTGCACGTCGCAGATGATGCGCCGCGCCAGCAGGCCGGCGATCTGCACCGCGACGACGTCCGTCCCGTCGGCAGTGCGCAGCTGCATGCTGACGCGCTCGTTGTCCTCGCTGGCTGCGGCCAAGTCGGCCGAGCCGAAACGACCCGGCCGATGCTGCACGGCAATCACGTCGCCGCTTACCGGAGCTCGTTGCACATGGGCGTCCAACAGCGACAGGAAGATGCTCACCCGCGGCAGCTCCGCGTCGCCCAGTCCCAGCTCAGCGGGCGGCGCGGCGCTATCGATGACGCAGATCAGCCCGTCGGCGGGTGCGACGACGACGCCGGGCCGATGAGGCGGCACCCGCGGGGGGTGCCGGAAGAACCCGGCGCAGGCGCCGGCGGCCAGCAGGCCGGCCCGGCGCAGCCACCGGTAACGGCGCCCCACCAAGGCCACGCCCAACCCAGCGGAAATGAACGGTAGCCCGGCCGGATGCACCGGCGGGACGGTCGTACGCAGCAACGACAGCAGGCGCTGCGGGCCGAGCGTCAGGTTTTCGCCGGTCGAACGGGGACGTCGTGCCACGCGGTTATCTTACGGAGCCGTGGCTGACGTCAGACCGGATATGTCACACCGGTCAACTCTTCGGAGACCTTCCACAGCCGGTGCTGCAAGTCCTCGTCATGGGACTGCTTGCTGGAGGACACCAGCTTCGGGTGCCCGCGTTGCTCGCCCAGACCGTCGGGTCCGTAGTACTGACCGCCTTCGGCGTCCAGGTCGGTGGCGGCCCGCAGGGTGGGTAGCGCACCCATCGCAGCGCTCTGAAACAGCAGCGGGCCGAGCACCGCGACGGCGGGTTTGAAGATGGCGGGCAGGTTGCGCGCCAGCTCGGTGTTCGACCCGCCGGGGTGGGCGGCCAAGGCAGCGGTGGTCGGTTGCTGCCGGGCGGCCAGTCGGCGTTGCAGTTCGTAGGTGAAGAGCAGGTTGGCCAGTTTGGATTGCCCGTAGGCGGCAATCCGGTCGTAGCCGTGTTCCCACTGCAGATCGTCGAAATGGATGGCGGCACGCAGTCGGTGACCCGTGCTGCTGACGGTCACCACCCGCGAACCCCGCACCGGCAGCAGGTTGTCCAGCAGCAGCCCGGTCAAAGCGAAGTGGCCGAGATGGTTGGTGCCGAACTGCATTTCGAACCCGTCGGCGGTGAGCTGCTTCGGCGTCCACATCACGCCGGCGTTGTTGATCAGCAGGTCGATGCGTGGGTAGGCCTTGCGCAACCTGGTCGCCGCGGTGTGCACCGAGTCCAGCGAGCCCAGGTCGAGCTCCTGCAGGGTGACGTCGGCCTGCGGATGGGCGGCGACGATGCGCGCCAGCGCGAGGTTGCCCTTCTCCAGATTGCGCACCGCCAACACGACGCGCGCGCCGCATTGCGCGAGCACTTCGGCGGTGTGGTAGCCGAGACCGGTGTTGGCTCCGGTGACGACGGCGACGCGGCCGCTCTGGTCCGGCACGTCGGCCGTCGTCCATTTGCCGTTAGAAGTCATCGCCGAAAACGATACCGAATCAAGATCGGTGCCGCCGTGTCGGTTCAGTCCATCGCGGGTCGGTGGCATTCTCGATGGCGTGAACAACCGCGATCCGAGCCCGGCGGTGGTGGGCATGGTCGATCCGGCACATCCGCCCAGCCGGCGCGCGCCGCTGCGGTGGGCGATCGGCGGCTTGCTCCCGTGGCTGGTACTGGCCGCGGGCCAGGCGGTGTGGATTGCCTTCGATCGGCGGCTGTTATGGCTACACCTAGTGATCGCCGTCATCACCGTGCTCGGTGTTGCGATCTCGCTGGCCGTCGTGCCGTTGTGGCGATATCGGGTACACCGTTGGGAACTCGGCCCCCAGGCGGTGTACACCCGCACCGGTTGGCTGGTCCAGGAACGGCGCATCGCGCCCATCTCGCGGGTGCAGACCGTCGACACTTACCGGGGCCCGTTGGACCGGTTGTTCGGGCTGGCCAACGTCACCGTCACCACCGCCTCATCGGCGGGGGCGGTGCACATCGCTGCGCTCGACGTCGCGGTCGCTGACCATCTGGTCGCGCAATTGACCGACATCGCGGCGATCGGCGGCGAGGACGCCACGTGACGACCCAAACAGGTTGGCAGCGGCTAAGTCCCAGGATGCTGCTGGTTCATCCGGTGCACGAATTGATACGCGAGCTGCCGCTGCTGATTGGGGGGCTGGTGCTGGGCCAGACCACCGGCAACCAGTCCTGGACGGTGGCGGTGCTCGCGCTGACCGCCGTGGTGGGCGTGGCGCGCTGGTTCACCACCAGCTATCGCATCGACGCCGACCCCGAATCAGGCCAAGTGCAGCTACGGGCCGGGCTGCTGCACCGCAAGGTATTGTCGGTGCCGCGCAACCGAATTCGCTCCGTGCAAACCGATGCCCGGCTGCTGCACCGGCTGTTGGGGCTGGCCATACTGCGGGTGAGCACCGGTCAACAGGCCAGGGCCGAACACGGTTTCGAGCTCAACGCGGTCAGGGTCGATGAGGTGCCGCGACTGCGGGCCATCTTGCTGGCCGAAGCGCAGCAGCCGGCCGAAGCGACGACCGCGGAGCCTGCCGCGTCGAGCACGGTGTTGGCGCGCTGGCAGCCTTCGTGGTTGCGATATGCCCCGTTGAGCCTCTCCGGGCTATTAACCATAGCCGCCGCCGCCGGGCTGATTTATCAGACCGGAGCCGTTGGGCCGCTTCAGCATTCGCGGCTGGCCGAATCGGCGCTGCAAGCCGCCCAGCGGCTGGGGATCGCGGCCACCGTCGCGGTGATCGCGGCGGTGTTGCTGGTCGCATCGGTGCTGCTGGCGGTGCTGCGGTCGCTGCTCACCTACGGCAACCTGGTGCTGTCACGCCGGGCAGACGTGTTGCACCTGCGGCACGGGACGTTGCGGCTGCGCGAGCACACGTATGACATGAGCAGGCTGCGCGGCGGAACGCTGCGCCAACCGCTGTTGGTCCGTGTCTTCGGCGGCGCCGGGCTGGATGCGGTGATGACCGGTGTGCACGGTGCGGGGGAGTCGTCGGTGCTGCTGCCGCCGTGTCCACGTGCCACCGCCGAATCGGTGTTGACCGGGCTGATCGGCGACCCGAAGGTCGTCACCGGGCCGCTGCGCGGGCACGGCCGTCGGGCCGCGGCCCGACGGTGGACGCGCGCCTTGGGGCTGCCGGTGCTGATCGGCGCGGTGCTGGCGGTGTTTGCGCTGAGTTCCGTTGTGCCCCTGTGGTTGTGGACGGCGTGGGTGGCGATCACGGCCTGGTGCGCGTTGCTGGCTGCCGACCGAATAGGCGCTCTCGGGCACCGAGTCGACAGCAACTGGCTGGTGATGCGGGCCGGCAGCTGGGAGCGACGCCGCGACTGTCTGGCCACGGCCGGCATCATCGGCTGGACTGTGCGGCAGTCGCCGTTTCAGCGTCGGGCCGGGGTGGCCACCCTGGTGGCGGCCACCGCGGCAGGCACCAAGCGCTACCCGCTGATCGATGTGCCCGAAGACCAGGCGTGGGCGGTGGCGGCGCAGGCATCGCCGTGGGTGGCCGAGAGCATCTGGGCGATCCGTTAGGCGGTCAGGCCGCGGACCGCTTCGATACGCGCCTGGAGCTGTTCGGAGGTCGCCGCGGCAATCGGTGGCCCGCCGCAGAGGCGGCGCAGCTCGTTGTGAATCCACCCGTGCGGCTTGCCCGTTCGATGGTGTGCGGCCGACACCAACGCGTTGAGTTCGCGGCGGAGGTCGCGCAGTTGCCCGTGCCTGGTGATCGGTTCGGGTGCAGCGCCGCCGCGGCTGCGACGGTCGAGCTGCTCAACCTGGCGGCGCAGCAACAACTCTCGCATCTGGTTGGCGTCCAACAGGCCGGGTAGACCCAGGTAGTCGGCTTCTTCGTCGCTGCCCGCGGGGGTGGCGGTGCCGAACGACGAGCCGTCGAAAATCACCTGGTCCAGTTCGGCGTCGGCGCCCAACGACATTAACCCGTTGTCGGCCTCGGACGGCTCGGTCTGGCGGCGCTGCGCGGCCTCCAGCTCGTCGGTCTCCCGGTGCGGCTCGCCCAGCACGTGATTGCGTTGTGTCTCAAGCTCGCTCGCCAGTTGCAGCAGCGACGGCACCGACGGCAGAAAGATGCTCGCGGTCTCGCCCGGCTGTCGGGACCGCACGAAGCGGCCGATCGCCTGGGCGAAGTAGAGCGGGGTCGACGCGCTGGTGGCATACACGCCAACGGCCAGTCGCGGCACGTCGACACCCTCAGAGACCATGCGCACCGCGACCAGCCAACGGCTGGTGCCCGCGGAGAACTTCGCGATGCGATCCGAGGCCCCGCGGTCGTCGGAAACGACGACGGTCGCCGTCTCGCCGGTAATCCGTTCCAGCAGAACGGCATAGGCGCGGGCGGCCTTCTGATCCGACGCGATGATCATGCCGCCGGCATCGGGTACTCCGCCGTCGCGCAGTTGCCGCAGCCGGGTGTCGGCCGCGGAGATCACCGCGGGCATCCACTCGCCGGCCGGATCCAGCGCGGTACGCCACGCGCGAGTGGTGTGCTCGGCGCTGGCCGGCTCACCGAGCCGCGCGGCGTACTCCTCGCCCGCACTGTCCCGCCAGCGGGTCTCCCCAGAGTAGGCCAGGAACACCACGGGGCGCACGACGCCGTCGGCCAGCGCGTCGGAGTAGCCATAAGTGTGATCGGCGGCGGAGCGCAGCAGGCCGTTGCCGTCGGGCTCGTAGCTAACGAAGGGGATCGCGGCGTCGTCGCTGCGAAACGGTGTGCCGGTCAACGCCAGTCGCCGGGTGGCGTCGCCGAAGGCCTCGCGGATGCTGTCGCCCCAGCTCTTGGCGTCCCCGCCGTGGTGGATCTCGTCGAAGATCACCAGCGTGCGCCTGCCCTCGGTGCGTACCCGGTGCCGGGCGGGGTGGCTGGCCACCTGAGAGTAGGTGACGACGATGCCGTGGTACTCCGCCGAGGTGTGCGCGGCGGAGTTACGGAACTTGGGATCGAGCGCGATGCCGTCGGCGGCCGCCGCCATCGCCCACTGCGTCTTGAGGTGTTCGGTGGGCACGACGACGGTGACGGTGTCGATACTTCGATCACCCAGCAGCTCGGCGGCGATCCGCAGAGCAAACGCAGTCTTACCGGCACCGGGGGTAGCGACCAGCAAGAAATCACGCGGCTTGGCGGTTAAATACCGCACCAACGCTCGCCGCTGCCAGCCCCGCAAAGCCCGGGTGCTGGGCGCTTCACCTGCCCGCACCCGGAAGACTCCTATCTGATCGAGATGCAGTCTAGGGCAAGGACATCGGCGCGCGCATATCCCCAGGACCGTGTCAGGCCTATTGTCAGATCGTGATTACCGGACTGGCGCATAGCGGAGTTTGCGTACCCGACTGCGAAGCGGCGGTGGCGTTCTACCGAGACGTGTTGGGTCTGCGCGTGTTGTCGCCGCCTTACGTGATGGCCGGCGACGCGATCCGCGACGACATGGGCGAGTTGGTGTCCGATCCCACGATGAAAGCGGCGATCGTGGGATTCGACGATGACGGCGATCGGGTCCTCGAGGTGATCGAGTACCTCGGCGTCGCCGGCGGCGATCAGCGCAACGCCTCGGCCATAACCGACCACGGTTTGTCGCATGTCGGGCTGATCTGCGAGGACCTCGACGCCACCCGGGCCGACCTCGAGGCGAAAGGGGTGCGCTTTCTGGTCGACGGCATCGCCGATGTGGCGCGAGTCCGCACCACATGGTTCGTCGACCCCTGGGGCGTGGTGTTCATCCTCGTCGAGAAGAGCAAGCCCGAGCGGCCCTACTTTGCGCAGTGGGACTAAATCCGACGCCTAGACGAAGAAGTTGTCGTGGCGGATGAACCACTCCCGGCGCTCGTCGTCGGTCATATCGGCCAACGCGCTGAAGCCCTCGAAGTAAGCCTCCCGCGGCGCGCCCGGAGCGAACAGCATCAAGACGGACGCGGGCTCGTCGGCCTCGTTGCGAAACCCGTGGATGCCGCCGGGCGGGACGTAGAGGAAGTCGTGCGGGTGGCCGTCGGTCCAGTCGTTCCCGTCGTAGAGCTTCATCGTCCCCGATAAAACGAAGAACGCTTCGGACATGGCCCGGTGGAAATGCGGGCCGGGGCCACCTCCGGCCGGAGCGATGTCGACGCGGTAGAGGCCGTAGTCGCCGGCGGTGGCCTGCTGGTTGGCCAGGTAGTGGTATTTGACGCCGAAGGTCTCGTAGTCCGGTGGCGCCCCTCCCGATTCAGGGCTGCGCCGCAACCAGGCGCTGGCTTCCGGCTGGTCGTTGAGGTAGCGCGGCTCGGGATAGGGCGGCACCACAAACGACATGCGTGCTCCGTTGGGTCGTAGCATCGGTGCTGTGACGAAGCCGATCGCCGACGAAAACGTCCGCGCCGAAAGGCTTCTTGACGCCCAGAATAAGGCGGCGCAACTGTTCGATGAGATCGAGCGCAGCGGCCTGATCCGCCCCGGCGTCGGTGAGCAGGAGTTGTCCGACGAGATCCGCGACCTGGCCGCGCGGCTACTCGGCGTCAAAGGACACTGGCATCGGCGGGTTGTCCGTGCCGGCGAGAACACCCTGCAACCCTTTCGGGAGCATCCGCCGGATCGGGTGATCGCCGACGGCGACATCGTGTTCCTGGACCTCGGCCCGATCTTCGAGGAGTGGGAGGCCGACTTCGGCCGCACGTTCGTGCTCGGCGACGACCCGGACAAGCTGGCCGTCCGCGATGCGCTGCCGCGGGTGTGGCGGGCGGGCCGCGACTACTTCGACAGTCATCCCGACGTCACCGGCGCCGAGTTGTACGACACCGTCGTCGAATTGGCCCACGCCGAAGGCTTCGAATTCGGCGCCCCCATCGCCGGCCACCTGCTCGGGGAGTTCCCGCACAAGAAGATCGTCGGAACCGGTATCGAGTGGTACATCACGCCGGGCTCGACCAAGCCGATGCGTCGCAACGACCCCGACGGCCGGGCCTGCCACTGGATCCTGGAGATCCACTTGACCAACCCGGCCCGCCGCATCGGCGGCTTCTACGAGCAGCTGCTCGATCTGGGTTAGACGGGGTAAGTCACGCCGGTCAGCTCTTCGGACACCGTCCACAGCCGACGCTGCCGATCGACATCGTGGGACTTCTTGCTGGAGCCGACGATCTTGGGGTAGCCGCGCGTCTGCGCGAAGCCGGCGGGGCCGTAGTACTGCGCGCCGAGCACCGTCGGGTCGGTGGCGGCCCGCAATTGCGGCAACGCGCCGGCGGCCGCGTCTTGGAATAGCGGTGCGAGCACGGGGTAAGCGGTGGCGGCCCATCCAGGCAGGTGGCGCATCAACTCGGTGTTCGAGCCGCCGGGGTGGGCGGCCGCCGCGATCGTCGTGCCATGGGGAGCGAGTCGTCGTTGGAGTTCGTAGGTGAACAGCAGGTTGGCTAGCTTGGCCTGCCCGTAAGCCGAAACTCGGTTGTAGCTGTGTTCCCACTGCAGATCGTCGAAGTGAATATCGGCGCGGATGCGGTGGCCGATGCTGCTGACCGTCACGACCCGGGAACCGACGACCGGCAAGAGTCGATCCAGCAGCAGACCGGTGAAGGCGAAGTGGCCCAGGTGGTTGGTGCCGAACTGCAGCTCGAACCCGTCTTTGGTGGTCGACTTCGGTGGGTACATCACGCCGGCGTTGTTGATCAGCAGGTCGATGCGGTCGTAGTCGGACCGGAGCTGTTCTGCGGCAACGCGAATGGACTCCAACGACGTCAGGTCGAGTTCCTGCAGGGCCACGTCGACGTTGGGACTGCGCTTGCTGATCAGCGCGATGGCGTCCTTGCCCTTGTCGAGGTTGCGCACCGCCAGCACGACGTGTGCGCCCTTGGCGGCGAGTGCGGCCGCGGTCTCGTAGCCGAGCCCGGTGTTGGCGCCGGTGATGACGGCGACGCGACCGTTCTGGTCGGGAATGTCCGCAGTTGTCCACTTGGCCATGAAATCGCTCCTAAGCTGTAAGGTAAACGGGGCGTGCGCTCCGGTTGTTTGTCACTATACGGAACGTACGCCCCGTTTTGTCAACCGTTAGGTGGTTTGAGATGCCTCTACCCACGCGGCGGCTGCGTGCTGACGCGGCCCGCAATCGCGCCCGGGTGCTGGAAACCGCCTACGAGACGTTCGCGGCCGAGGGCTTGGCGGTGCCGATCGACGAGATCGCCCGCCGCGCCGGCGTCGGCGCGGGCACCGTGTATCGGCACTTCCCGACGAAAGAAGACCTCTTCCGAGCGGTGGTCGACAGTCGGATACGGCACCTCATCGAGGAGGGTCGCGCGCTGCTGGACGATCCGGGACCGGGTGAGGCGCTGTTCGTGTTCCTGCGGTCGATGGTGCTGGATTGGGGCGCTACTGACCAGGGGCTGGTCGACGCTCTGGCCGGGCTGGGCATCGACGTCGACTCCGTCGCGCCCGACGCCGACGACGCGTTTCGCGGCCTGCTCGGCGAGTTGCTGGTGGCCGCCCAACGCGCCGGCACGGTACGCGCAGATGTCGACGTGCCCGAGATCAAGGCACTCATGGTGGGTTGCCAGGCGATGCAGGGCTACGACGAGGAGCGGGCCGCGCGGGTGACCGACGTCGTCATTGACGGTTTACGCCCGGCGCGATGACGGGGACCTCTCCTTGCACTCGATATAGGCGAGTGCTAAGAATGACGTTGGCACTCGCGATCGGTGAGTGCTAGGTCGGGACGGTGAGAGCGCAGTCCGAACACAACTGCGGTCGTCCGTCGCGGGCACTGCGCCCGGCCCAGAACGTGTCACCCCCTAATCGGAGGAATCACTTCGCAATGTCCAAGATAATTGCGTACGACGAAGAGGCCCGTCGCGGTCTCGAGCGCGGGCTCAACGCCCTCGCCGACGCG
>DASQSQ010000540.1:0-5498 GCA_035642315.1 Mycobacterium sp. | reverse complement strand
GGTGACAGCCAAGCCAATTCGCTACTGCTGCGGCGGCTGCGGGCCGAGCGCCCGGGCGATGCGGTGCTCAGCGAGGAGGCCTACGACGATCTGGCCCGGTTGCGGGCCGACCGGGTGTGGATCGTCGACCCACTGGACGGGACGCGGGAATTCTCGGTGCCCGGATGTGACGACTGGGCCGTGCATGTTGCGTTGTGGCAGCGCAACGGCGGGCCGAACGGAGCGATCACCGATGCCGCCGTCGCGTTGCCGGCGATGAGCGAACTGCACCGCAGCGACACCGTCAGCGCGCCGACGGGATCGTCAGCGACGCAAACGGGCGCGATCCGCATCACCGCCAGCTCGAACCGGCCGCCCGCGGTGCTGTATCACCTGGCCCGACGGCTGGACGTGGAGTTCGTGCGGATCGGTTCGGCTGGGGCCAAAGCGATGTCGGTGGTGCGCGGCGACGCCGACGCCTACGTTCACGCCGGCGGGCAGTGGGAGTGGGATTCGGCTGCCCCGGCGGGTGTGATACTGGCGGCCGGTATGCACGCATCGCGGCTGGACGGTTCCGAGCTGGTGTACAACCGGCCCGACCCGTATCTGCCCGACTTCCTGATGTGTCGCCCGGAATTGGCTGACCTGCTGCTGGGCGCCATCCGGCTGGCCAGCTGAGTCGACGCTTTAGAGTCGACGGTATGCAGTCCTGGCCCTCGGCACCCTTACCTTCGCTGCCGGGACGCGGCCCGGAGCTGCGGCTGTATGACACCTCCGACCGCCAGGTGCGCCCGGTGGTCGCCGGGCCGACGGCCACCATGTACGTCTGCGGGATTACGCCCTATGACGCCACTCATCTCGGCCACGCCGCGACTTACCTGACGTTCGACCTCATTCAACGGCTGTGGCTGGACCTCGGGCACGATGTGCACTACGTGCAGAACGTCACCGACGTCGACGATCCACTGTTCGAGCGGGCCAACCGCGACGGTCTTGACTGGCGCGAGCTGGCGGCCCGCGAGGTTGCGCTGTTCCGCGGCGACATGGCGGCCCTGCGGGTGCTGCCGCCGCGCGAATTCGTCGCGGCGACTGAGGCGGTGCCCGAGGTCGTCGAGCTGGTGGAAAAGATGCTGGCCTCGGGAGCGGCTTACGTCGTCGGCCAGGACGGCCAGAAAGCCCCCTACCCCGACGTGTATTACCGCGCCGACGCGACGCTGCAGTTCGGCTACGAGTCCGGTTACGACCGCGACACCATGCTGGCGCTGTTCGCCGAACGCGGCGGCGACCCGGACCGACCCGGCAAGACTGACCAACTCGACGCGCTGCTGTGGCGCGCCGCGCGGCCCGGCGAGCCGAGCTGGCCGTCGCCGTTCGGCCCCGGCCGACCCGGCTGGCACGTCGAGTGCGCGGCGATCGCGCTCAGTCGCATCGGCAGCGGCCTGGACATCCAGGGCGGCGGCAGCGATCTAATCTTTCCGCATCACGAGTTCACCGCGGCTCATGCCGAATGTGTCAGGGGCGAAAGGCGTTTCGCGCGGCACTATGTACACGCGGGCATGATCGGCCTGGACGGGCACAAAATGTCGAAGAGCCGCGGCAACCTGGTTCTGGTGTCGGGGTTGCGCGCGCAGGGCGTTGAGCCGTCGGCGATCCGCCTGGGCCTGCTGGCCGGCCACTATCGGGCTGACCGCGACTGGAGTGCCGACGTGCTGGAGGCGGCTAATGAGCGGCTGCACCGGTGGCGCGCCGCGACGACGTTGCCCGCCGGCCCGGACGCTGCCGACGTCATTGCCCGGCTGCGTCACTATCTCGCCGACGACCTTGATACACCCAAAGCGCTTGCTGCACTTGATGGTTGGACCACTGACGGGTTGGAATACGGCGGCCACGATGCCGAGGCACCGCGCGCCGTGGCAGCGGCGGTCGATGCGCTGCTGGGAGTGGGCCTCTAATCAGGACCGAAGAGAAGGTAGGTTGCGGCCATGACGTCCATTAACTCGCAAGTCGTATTCATCACCGGCGGCGGTCAGGGAATCGGGGCCGAGGTGGCCCGCCGGTTGCACGCCAAGGGCGCCAAACTGGTACTGACCGACCTGGACGAAGCGGCATTGGCGGCCAGGTCGGCCGAGCTGGGTGGCGACGAGCGGGTACTGACCGCGGTTGCCGACGTGCGTGATCTGGCCGCCATGCAGGCCGCAGCCGATCAGGCCGTCAAAAAGTTCGGCGGTATCGACGTCGTCGTCGCCAACGCGGGAATCGCCAGTTACGGCTCCGTGCTGAAGATCGACCCCGAGGCCGTCAAGCGGGTGCTGGACGTGAACCTGCTCGGCGTCTTTCACACAGTGCGTGCCGCGTTGCCGTCGGTGATCGAGCGCCGCGGCTACGTGTTGATCGTTTCCTCACTTGCCGCGTTCACTGCGGCGCCGGGAATGGCGCCCTACGACATGTCAAAGGCGGGCAACGAGCATCTCGCGAACGCGCTGCGACTCGAGGTCACGCATCTCGGTGTCGCTGTCGGCTCGGCACACATGTCCTGGATCGACACCGCGCTGGTCCGCGACCCCCAGGCCGACCTGCCCACATTCCGCGAGCAGTTGGCGAAATACCCGTGGCCGTTGAACAAGACCACCTCGGTGGACAAGTGCGCCGCGGCTTTCGTCGCCGGCATCGAAGGCCGCAAGGAACGCGTGTACTGCCCGCGCTGGGTGGGCGCGTTCCGTTGGCTCAAGCCGTTTCTGTCCACGCCCTTCGGCGAATCCTTGGCCCACAGAAATACGGCTGAGCAGCTGCCCCGCATGGACGCCGAAGTCGCCGCGCTGGGACGTTTCACCACCGTCCATACCGAACAGCTGGAAAAGCCCTAACGCCCGAAGCCCGGCCGCCGACGGCGCAGGTAACGCTCGAACTCGGCGGCCAGCGCATCGCCGTCGATCTTGCCCAACGCCTCGTTCATGTCGACCTCGGCATCACCGCGTTGTTCCAATGACTGCACGTACTCCGAGACTTCCTCATCCTCGGCCGTCATCTCGGTGACCGCCTGCTCCCACTCCTCGGCCTGGGCGGGCAGGTCGGCCAGCGGCACCTCGATGTCGAGCACATCCTCGACGCGGCGCAGCAGCGCCACGGTCGCTTTGGGATTCGGTGGCTGCGACACGTAGTGCGGAACCGCCGCCCAGAACGTGACCGCCGGGATGCCGGCGGCCACGCAGGCGTCCTGGAACACACCCGCGATGCCGGTCGGCCCCTCGTAGCGGGTTTCCTGCAGCCCGAAGCGGCGCGCCGATTCGGGGGAGTAGGCGGCCCCGGACACCGGTACCGGCCGGGTGTGCGGCGTGTCGGCCAGCAGCGCGCCCAGGATCACCACGGTGTCGACATTGAGCTTGTCGGCGACGGCCAGCAGCTCGGCGCAGAAGGTGCGCCAACGCATATTCGGCTCGACGCCGTGCATCAGCACGATGTCGCGGTCGGCGCCCGGCGGGCGGCAATGCGAGATCCGCATCGATGGCCACACCAGCTCGCGTGTGACGCCGTCGACCTGCCGGATCACCGGGCGGTTCACCTGATAGTCGTAGTACGCCTCGTCGTCGATCTCGACGATCGGATCGGCCTCCCAGATCGCGTCCAGGTGCTCCAGCGCGTCGCTGGCCGCGTCACCGGCGTCGTTCCACCCCTCGAACGCTGCCACGACGATCGTGTTGTGCAGTTCGGGTAGTGAGGCGCTGACATCCGGCGAGGTCACAGAATCAGCGTACGGCCTGATCGGGGTCCCGGTGGGACGAGCGGCGTGAAGCATCCGGGCATTTTCCATAGACCGGCTATGCTTGTCGGGATGAGTTCGACCAACGACACCGGCTACGACACTGACGTGCTCGAAACGTTGTCGCAGCGCGTCGTTGTGGGCGATGGCGCCAGGGGGACGCAACTGCAGGCGGCCGACCCGAGCCTCGACGACTTCAACAACCGGCTGGCGCTCAAGGGCACCGCGATCGCGAAGCGGGTCGGGTCGAGCTGGGCGTCCAGACGTCGGGTGACGACGTAGACTTTTCTGGTCGAGAGGCGTTGCAACGGTTCTCCGGCCCATGCCGGTATCCGCCACGCTCGGCAGAGTCAAGGACGCCTTCCGCTACGGAAGGAACGTACGTGAACGCCGTTGAGTCGAACAACTTCGCGCCGAACGTCCGCCCCGACTGCACCGACGAACTCAAGGCAGCGCTGCGCCAGCGGATCATGGTGATCGACGGCGCCATGGGCACGGCGATCCAGCGGGACCGGCCGGACGAGGCCGGCTACCGCGGCGATCGGTTCACGGAGTGGCCGACCGCTCTTCAGGGCAACAACGACCTGCTCACCCTGACGCAGCCGCAGATCATCGAGGGGATCCACCGCGAGTACCTCGAGGCTGGCGCCGACATCCTGGAGACCAACACGTTCAACGCGAACGCGGTCTCGCTCTCCGACTACGACATGCACGAGCTGGCCTACGAGCTGAACTACGCCGGCGCTGCCCTGGCCCGCAAGGCGGCCGACGAGTTCAGCACCCCGGAGAAGCCCCGCTACGTCGCCGGCGCCATCGGGCCGACGACGCGGACCGCGTCGATCTCGCCGGATGTCAACGACCCCGGAGCCCGCAACGTCTCCTACGACCAGCTAGTCGCCGCCTACCTCGAAGCCGCCAACGGCCTGGTCGACGGTGGTGTCGACCTCATCATCATCGAGACGATCTTCGACTCGCTGAACGCCAAGGCGGCGGTGTTCGCCGTCGAGACGCTGTTCGAAGAACGCGGACGCCGCTGGCCGGTCATCATCTCGGGCACCATCACCGATGCTTCCGGGCGGACGTTGTCCGGTCAGGTCACCGAAGCGTTCTGGAACGCCATCAGGCACGCGAAGCCGCTCGCGGTGGGCCTCAACTGCGCCCTGGGTGCGCCGGAGATGCGGCCCTACATCGCCGAGGTGGCGCGGATCGCGGACACCTATGTCTCCTGCTACCCGAATGCCGGCCTGCCCAACGCCTTTGGCGAGTACGACGAGTCCCCGGAGCGTCAGGCCGGCTACATCGCCGACTTCGCTGAGGCCGGCCTGGTGAACCTGGTCGGTGGGTGCTGCGGCACGGCGCCGCCGCACATCGCCGAGATCGCCAAGGTCGTCGAGGGCAAGCCGCCGCGCGAGCTGCCGGAGATCGAGGTGGCCACCCGGCTCTCGGGCCTGGAACCGCTCAACATCACCGACGACTCCCTGTTCGTGAACATCGGTGAGCGCACCAACATCACCGGCTCCGCCCGGTTCCGCAACCTGATCAAGGCCGAGGACTACGACACCGCGCTGTCGGTCGCCCTGCAGCAGGTCGAGGTCGGTGCGCAGGTCATCGACATCAACATGGATGAGGGCATGATCGACGGCGTCGCCGCGATGGACCGGTTCACCAAGCTGATCGCGGCCGAGCCGGACATCAGCCGCGTCCCGGTGATGATCGACTCCTCCAAATGGGAGGTCATCGAGGCGGGCCTGAAGAACGTGCA
>DASQSQ010000539.1:0-7307 GCA_035642315.1 Mycobacterium sp. | reverse complement strand
CGACCTGGCGGAGAAGATGGTCGAGGAACGAAAAGCCAACGGCCCCTTCGCCTCTCTGTTGGACTTGACGACTCGGGTGCAGCTTTCCGTGCCGCAGACCGAAGCACTGGCCACCGCCGGCGCGCTGAGTTGCTTCGGGATATCGCGGCGCGAGGGGCTATGGGCGGCCGGGGCGGCCGCCACCCAACGGCCGGATCGCTTACCCGGGGTGGGCTCGTCGTCGCACATCCCGGCGTTGCCGGGGATGAGCGAGCTGGAGTTGGCCGCCGCCGACGTGTGGGCCACCGGTATCTCCCCGGACAGCTATCCGACCCAGTTTCTGCGGTCGGATCTCGATGAGATGGGGGTGTTGCCCGCCGACGCTCTGCTGTCGGTGCCCGACGGCGACCGCGTCCTGATCGCCGGAGCCGTCACCCATCGGCAGCGCCCGGCCACGGCCCAGGGAGTGACGTTTATCAACCTCGAAGACGAAACCGGGATGGTCAACGTGCTGTGCACACCGGGGGTCTGGGCACGTCACCGCAAGCTGGCGCAGACAGCGTCGGCGCTGCTGATCCGGGGCCAGGTCCAAAATGCCAGTGGCGCAGTCACCGTCGTGGCCGAGCGACTGGCCAACCTCACCCTGAAGATCGGATCGAAGTCCCGCGACTTTCGCTAGCCACCGCATTAACTCGAGTCACTCGACCAGGGACTGGTGCGCTTTTCAATACGAGGCCATATGCGATATCAATCGGCCCCGCCACGGCGGTGATATCGCATGCGCATCGCTTTTCAAATTCATCCCACCCCAAGTTGACGGTGCAGGCGGGGCTGGTGTGGCTCCCCGTGCTGGGAAGGATCGGGGCGAAGCGACTGTTAGCGTCAGGCATGACCTTGAACCTGTCTGTTGACGAAGTCCTCACTACTACCCGGTCGGTGCGCAAGCGCCTCGATTTCGACAAGCCGGTATCCCACGAAGTACTGATGGAATGCCTCGAATTGGCGCTGCAAGCGCCTACCGGTTCCAACTCGCAGGGCTGGCAGTGGGTGTTCGTCGATGACCCGGACAAGAAAAAGGCGATCGGCGAGGTCTACCTGGCCAATGCTCGGGGCTACCTCAGTTCACCGGGAGCGGAGTACGCGGAGGGCGACACCCGCGGTGAGCGGATGGGCGCGGTCCGGGATTCCGCGACCTATCTCGCCGAGCACATGCACGAGGCGCCGGTGCTGATGATCCCCTGCATCGAGGGTCGCGAGGACAGCTCGCCGCTGGGCGGCGTCTCGTTCTGGGCGTCGCTGTTCCCGGCGGTCTGGAGTTACTGTCTTGCGCTGCGCTCCCGCGGGTTGGGCTCGTGCTGGACGACGCTGCACCTGATTCGCGACGGTGAAAAGAAAGTCGCCGACGTATTGGGCATTCCCTACGAGAAGTACAGCCAGGGCGGGCTGTTTCCGATCGCCTACACCAAAGGCACGGATTTTCGGCCGGCCAAGCGGCTGCCCGCCGAAAGCCTCACGCATTGGAACAGCTGGTAATCAGCTGGCGCCGCCGAACCCGTGCTGACGCCACGCCTCATAGACCGCGACCGCGGCGGCGTTGGCCAAATTGAGTGAGCGTCGCCCGGTCAGCATCGGGATGCGGACGCGCGCGGTGATGTGACCGTCGGCCAGCGTCGCCGGGTCCAGTCCGGTCGGCTCGGGGCCGAACATCAACACGTCGCCTGCCTGGTAGCTGACATCGGTGAACAACGACGTCGCATGCGCGGTGAAGGCGAACACCCGCTGCGGCGACAGCGCCTTCCAGGCGGCCGCCAGTGACGCGTGCACGGTGACCGAAGCCAGGTCGTGGTAGTCCAGCCCGGCTCGGCGCAGCTTGGGTTCGGACAGGTCGAAGCCGAGCGGCTCAACGAGATGCAGTTCGGTGCCGGTGGCCGCCGCAGTCCGGATTGCATTGCCCGTATTGGGCGCGATACGCGGCGAGTAAAACAGCAGCCGGAACATCTATCGATCATCTCAGTTGTCGTCGAAGAATTTGCTCAGCTATGCTTTGCCGTGCCTGGCAGGAGTCGGCGAACTCTGTCTGTTCAGTAAGAATTGTGGTCTCCCTAGCCCCAGACTGGCATACTCGCAGAATTGCCAGGCGTATATCGCCCGCCCGTCACTCGGGGCGGGTGTAATCAGCAGGAAGTCTCATGAACGTCGCGCCAACATTGCATATCAGCGGAGCGGTCGCCCGCACGGACGTAGTCCGGTGACCATCTTTGCCCGCGCGTCGCGGGCGATTCTGCCGGCAAAAAATCACCCCGCAAACAGCAACGGTGTTGCGTCCTCATCGACAAAACGACCCTCGTCATGGTCGGTGCGAAATTGGCCGGTGCGGTGGAAAGTCGTGGCCATTGTCGCTGTGCCTTTGGTGCTGGCGATGGTTTTCGGGGGATTCCGTATCTCAAATGCGCTGACCGAGGCGCGCGATCTCCGGTTGGCCGCTGATCGTGCCGAAGTGGTTCCGGCGATTACCAAATACATGTCGGCGCTCGATGTTGCATTGCTCGCAAGCTCGACCGGGGGCGACGTCGAGGGTGTGAAGAAGAATTACGACGCGCGCAAACACGAGCTGCAGGCCCGGTTGAAGGAAACCAACGTTGCCGCCGATGTCGGGGCGGGGGTCAATGCCTTGCTGAACGGTGGCCAGGCGTTGCTGGACGCGGTTGGAGCGAACGCCATCGGCTTGCGAGAGCGAGTGACCACCTACGCCCCGATCTTGTTGACCGCCGAGAACGCGATCGACGGATCGGTCCGCGTCGACAACGTGCAGATCCGGGCTGCGGCCCAGGGGCTGAGCCGCGCGATCGGGGCCCGCGGCCAGATGATGATGCAGCAGCTGCTGATCACCCGCGGCGCTGACCTGCCCGAGCCTGAGCTGCGCACGTCGATGATCACCCTGGCCGGTACCGAGCCGTCGACGCTGTTCGGGATGGCCGAGGTGCTCGGTGTCGGCTCCGCCGAAGCCAAGACGTTGCAGCAGCAGATGGTCACCCGGATGGCGATCATGTCCGATCCGAGAAGTCTGCTGGTCAACAACCCCGCGCTGCTGCACTCGGTGCAGACCACCGACGAAATCGCCGACCAGGTGATCAAGGCCACCAGCGCGTTGGTCACCAAATCCGTCGAGGACCAGGCCCGCGACCGCCGCGACGCGGCGATCCGCGACACCATCGTCGTGCTGGCGGCCATCATCGCCGCCCTTGGCATCGTGTTGCTGGTGGCGCGCTCGCTGATCCGGCCGCTGCGCGTACTGCGCGACAGCGCTCTCAAGGTCGCTCACGAAGATCTCGAGCGTGAGATCACCCGCGTCCGGGCCGGCGACGAACAGCCTCCCGAGCCGCTGCCGGTGCACACCACCGAAGAAATCGGCCAGGTCGCGCATGCGGTCGACGAACTGCACGCCCAGGCGCTGCTGTTGGCCGGTGACGAGGCCCGACTGCGGCTGTTGGTCAACGACATGTTCGAGACCATGTCGCGGCGAAACCGGTCACTGGTCGACCAGCAGCTGTCGCTGATCGACCGGCTGGAACGCAACGAGGAGGATTCCGACCGCCTCGACAGCCTGTTCCGCCTCGACCACCTGGCCGCCCGGATGCGCCGCAACGGCGCCAACCTGCTGGTGCTGGCCGGCGCGCCGAGCTCGCGGAGCGACCAACGCACCGCGGTGCCGTTGTCGTCGGCCATCAGCGCCGCCACCTCCGAGGTCGAGGACTATCGCCGCGTCGAAACGTCGATGGTGCCGGACTGCACGATCAACGGCGCGGCCGCCGGCGATGTCGTCCACCTGCTCGCGGAGTTGATCGACAACGCGTTGCGCTACTCACCACCCGCGTCGCCGGTCCGGGTTTCGGCCTCGCAGCGCAGCGACGCGGCGGTTGTGCTCGAGGTTCTCGACGCCGGGCTGGGCATGACCGACGGCGACCGGCGCATCGCCAACATGCGGCTGCGAGCCGGGGGCGAGGTCACTCCGGACAGCGCCCGCCACATGGGTCTTTTCGTGGCCGGCCGGCTGGCCGACCGGCACGGTATCCGGGTGCGGCTGCGCGGTCTGTCGACCGAGCAAGCGCGCTCGGGCACGACGGCCGAGGTGTATCTGCCGGCGACGCTGTTGGCCGGTGCCGACGACGTCGACGTTGCGCCGCGCGAACCGGCGGTGGTGGGTACAGACGGTTCGGAGGCCGCGGATCACCCGCCGGCACTGGATCACGGCGAAACTCCGGACCTTGCTGCGCTGGCGGAAACGCCCGAGCGCAACGGCTCGCATTCGACCGAATCATCGATCAGCTTGTTGCCACGGCGCCGGCCCGGATCCAGCGGCATCACCGGGGCGCCGGCCGAGCGGCCGGCACGACGTCAATTACCGCTGCGCCGCAGACAGAAGGCGGCCGAGCCGTCTGCTGAAGCCCCGGAAACCCCTGCGGCTCAACCAGTTTCGGACACGTCGTCGTTCTTCGGATCGCGGGTGCGGTTTACCCGCGGGCAGGCCCCCAAAGCCGAGCCGGTCGAGCCGGTGGCTCAGTCCGGGCCGCAGGAAGTCGACGAGACCTGGCCCGCCGAAGCCCCCGCGGCCTCGAACAAGCCGCCGGAGTCGGATCTGATCTACCAGCGGATGCTTTCCGAGTTCCTGGTTGACCCGCACGACTTGGCACGTAGCACCGATCTGGATTGGAAGTCGGTGTGGGACCACGGTTGGTCCGCCGCCGCCGAGGTCGAAAACGTGCCGGTGCAAGCTCACACCGATCACGGTCTGCCGGTGCGTGACCCCGGCGCCCGGCTGGTGCCGGGTGGCGCCGGCCCCGAGCAGAACGGCATCGCGCACCACCGCGCGGACGAGGACAACGGGGCAGTCTCCAACGGCGGATTCGGTTCCTCCCGGTCCGGCCGCGCACCCGCGCACGAGGCACCGGTGCGCGACCCGGAGGCGATCCGCGCCTCGATGAGTAGCCATTTCGGCGGCGTTCGCGCAGGACGATCGCATGCCCGCGACACAGATGAAGGATCCGATCACGAATGACGTCTGCTTCGGACAACTCCCTCGACTGGCTGGTGTCGAATTTCGCCCGCGAGGTTCCCGGGGTGTCGCACGCAGTGCTGGTATCCGTCGACGGGCTGCTGATCGCGGCCAGCGAACACCTGCCGCAAGAGCGGGCCGATCAGCTCGCCGCGGTGTCGTCGGGTCTGGCGAGCTTGGCCACCGGCGCCGCCCAGCTGTTTGAGGGCGGCCAGGTGCTGCAGTCGGTGGTGGAGATGGAAAAGGGCTACCTGCTGTTGATGCGGGTCGGCGACGGCTCCCATCTGGCGACGCTGGCCACGACGTCGTGCGATATCGGTCAGATCGGTTACGAGATGGCCGTCCTTGTCGAGCGGGTGGGCAACGTCGTGCAGTCGACCCGACGTGCTCCATCGCACTCGTGAGCCGCAATGGACAGCCGCGAGCCACTGGGACAAGATCCACGCGCAGCTGAGGCGAGCCTGGTCCGTCCTTATACTCTGACCGCCGGACGGACGAAGGCGAGCGTCGAGCTTCCCCTCGAAGCGCCGGTGCAGACGTTGCAGTCTGCGCTCTATCACCGATGGCCGCCCAACGACGTGCGAGGCAGGATCGTCCAACTGTGTGTCAAGAGCCCGTCGGTGGCCGAGATCTCGGCCCGGTTGGATTTACCGCTCGGTGTCACGCGTGTGCTGGTAGGCGATCTGGTGACTTCGGGCTACCTTCGAGTGAACCGGACGTTGACCGATCACTCGACCCGCGATGAACGCCGCGAACTGATAGGAAGGACGCTTCGTGGCCTACGAGCCCTCTGAGCGCAAGGCACGACCGCATCCGGACCGACGAGATACCGCGTCAACGAAGATCGTCATCGCGGGCGGGTTCGGTGCCGGCAAGACGACGTTCGTCGGCGCGGTGTCGGAGATCATGCCGCTGCGGACCGAGGCGATGGTCACCGACGCTTCGGCAGGCGTCGACATGGTGGAGGCGACCCCGGACAAACGCACCACCACGGTGGCGATGGACTTCGGCCGCATCACGTTGGACGAGGATTTGGTGCTCTACCTGTTCGGCACGCCGGGGCAGCGCCGTTTCTGGTTCATGTGGGACGACCTGGTGCGCGGCGCGATCGGCGCGGTGGTCCTGGTGGACTGTCGGCGTCTGCAGGACAGCTTCGCCGCAGTCGACTTCTTCGAACACCGCAACCTGCCGTTCCTCATCGCGGTGAACGAGTTCGACGGCGCGCCAACATATCCCGTTGCCGAGGTGCGCAAGGCGCTGACCCTCGCCGAACACATCCCGGTCATCAACATCGATGCCCGCGACCGCCGATCGGCGACCGATGCCTTGATCGCGGTGAGCGAGTACGCCCTGACGAGCCTTAGCGCTTGAGCCGAATGTTCCAGCGCACGTAGCCCGCGTAGAACAGCGAGAGCAGCGCGAGCATGGCCATATCGAAGAGGTAGATGTGCTTCGAGTGCTGCCAAATTGGGTCGTTGGTCGGAATCTGCTTGACCTTGACCAGGTTCGGGAAGTCGATCGACGACGCCCCCGCGGCGTAACCCCACCGTCCGGGTGTCACCCAGGACAGCTGATTAAGCCCGGCCCGGCCGGTCACCGGGATCATTCCGCCGGCGAGCACCAGCTGCGACATGATCGACACCACCAGCAGCGGCATGATCTGTTCGTTCGACTGCGCCACCGCTGACAGCATCAGACCCAGGATCGCCGACGCGACACAGGTGCCGGCGACGGTGATGAACAGCGAGAACGTCGAGCTGTCGAAGAACGGGGGATGCGCTGTGGGTGCGCCCTTTCCGAGCCTGACGATGAACGTCGCGATCGCCGCCTGGACGGTCGCGAAGACAAAGAAGATGAACACCTTCGCAAGTAGGTAGGCCGTGGTGGACAGGCCGACCGCCTGTTCCCTGCGGAAGATCGGACGCTCGCCGATCAGGTCGCGAATGGTCAACGCCGTGCCCATGAAGACGGCGCCGATGTTGAGCAGGACCATGATGTACTGCGGCTGGGTCGGCGCCAGACCGAGCGGATCGGCGGGGCCGAGCCCCGGTTTGGGTCCTTTCACCGTCAGCGACAACGCACCGATCAGGAACGGCAGCACCGCAAGGAACACCGAGTAGCCACGGTCGGAGATGACGAGTCGGACCTGACGGCGCGCAATCGTGGAGAACTGGCGCACCAGGTCGGTGTGTACCGGTTCGCCCAAGTCCGCCGGACTTTCCGCCGCCGGTATTGCCTCCGACCGTCCTCTGCCGTCGCGCTCCATGAAGCGCCG
>DASQSQ010000538.1:0-5115 GCA_035642315.1 Mycobacterium sp. | reverse complement strand
GCTTCGAGCGCGCTCAGGTCGCTGACATCCCAGACGGCGTAGGACGCGGGCGCGCCCGGGACCAGGCTGCCCGCAAGCCCGTCACCGACACCGCCGGCCCGCCAGCCACCGCGAGTCGCCGCGGCGAATGCCGCTCGCACGGAAACCGAACTGCCCGGCGTGTGGTGGTTGGCGGCGGCCCGGACGGTCGCCCAGGGATCGAGGCCGGTCACCGGGGCGTCGGATCCGAACGCGAGGGCCACGCCTTGGGATGCTAACAGCGCAAACGGGTTGAGAACCTCTGCTCGGGCGACACCGAGACGGCGGGCATACATGCCGTCATGGCCGCCCCAGAGTGCGTCGAAATTGGGCTGCATGCTGGCCATGACTCCCCACGCGCCCAGCTTGGCCGCCTGATCTGCAGTGACCATTTCGAGGTGCTCCAAGCGGTGTCCGCAGCGGGCCACCGCTGCCACGCCGAGTTCCTCGACCACGCACTCATAGGCGCCGACGACAGCCGCGACAGCAGCGTCACCGATGACGTGAAAACCCGCCGTCACGCCTGCCTCGGTACATGCTCTGACGTGGGCGGTGATGACCTCGGAATCCAAGTAGCAGGTGCCGACCCGGTCCGCGGCATCGGTGTAGGGCTCATGCAGCCAGGCGGTGCGCGAGCCCAGGGCGCCGTCGACGAAGAGGTCACCGGCCAGCCCGGCCGCACCGGTGTCTTCGATGAGCGCACGTGCCTGCGCCGCGCTGGTCACCGCCTCACCCCAGTAACCGGTCACCTGGACGCCATGGCGATTGCTGAGAGTCCGCAACTCATGCCAGTCGTCCAGCCCGCCGATCTCGGGCCCCGCGCATTCGTGGACAGCGACGATTCCGCTGGCGGCCGCGGCGTCGAGCGCGGCCACCCGGGCTTCGGTGCGTTGGCCATCGGTCAACAGGTCGCGGGCGGCGGCGCGGACCAGGTGATGGGCGTCGGCGACCAGGGGGCGCTGTTCGGCGAATCCGGTCGCCGAGGGTAGTCCGGGTGCGCGCTCGCGCAGACCGGTCGAGGCCAGCGCCGAGTGCACATCGACGCGGGCCAGGTAGGCGGGCCGGCCGCCGAGCACCGCGTCGAGGTCGGCGGTGCTGGGCGCCGCGTTTCCCGGCCAGGCAGATTCGTCCCAACCGTGACCCCACACCGGCTGACCGGGATGGGCGGCCGCGAAGTCGGCGACCATTTGCAGGCAGTGCCGACGCGACGTCGACTCCCGCAAATCGAGCCCGGTCAGGCTCAGACCGGTTGCGGTGAGATGGATGTGGCTGTCGACGAAGCCCGGCGCGACGAAGCCACCGTCGAGGTCGACGACCTCGGCGTCGGGGAATTGGCCGCGGCCTACGTCGTCGCTGCCCAGCCAGGCCACCACACCGTCGCGGACCGCCATCGCGGTGGCATCGGGGTGGGTCGGGCTGTGGACCCGGCCATGGACCAACAGCGTCGTGGGGACCTGAGTCACGCTGTATAGGTCTACTCGGGCCGGCGCGGCAGGGCGGGCGGATCGACCGCTGAGACGTCAGTGACGTCGGTGACGTCTAAGACCTCGCCGTCGATGTAATCCCCCCGGGGCCGGGGTGCCGATGCGTATCGATCGGCGCCGACGGTGGTGACGGTGATCACGGGTGCACCACGGCCGCTGGAGGTCAAGCCGCGTACCGCCATCGCCGTCAGCACCGGGCGAGCGACGGCCCGTGTCGGCGGCAGCAGAAGCAGCAGCCCCGCGACCGTGCTGACCAGGCCGGGAACCAGCACGAGCACCGACCCCAGCGCGACCATCGCTCCGTCGGTGGCGAGCTGCGACAGCTGCGTGGTCAGCCCAGAGCGCAGCCGGGTGAGCTGGCGCTTGAGTTGCGAACCCGCCAACGCCAACCCGGCGACAAAGGCAGTCAGCAACAGCACCAGGGTCCAGCCCAGCCCGATCGTCGACGCCAGCGCCACCACCACCGCGAGCTCGACCAAGACGTAGACCAGAAACAGTCGCGACACCATGAGAAGGCAACGTCGGGGGCAGCCGCCCGAGTTCCGCCGACCGCTGCCGCACGGTTAAATGGCTGAGGTGACGACAATCGAGATCGATACCCCGGCCGGCCCCATCGATGCGCTGCTCGATGTTCCCGAGGGGCAAGGGCCCTGGCCGGGCGTGGTGGTGATCCACGACGCATTTGGTTACGGACCGGACAAACAGTCGATCAACAGCCACATCGCCGCGGCGGGGTATGTCGCGCTGACCCCGAACATGTTCGCGCGTGGCGGCATGGCGCGATGCGTCACCCGGGTCATGCGCGAGCTGCTCACCAAACGGGGACGCGCGCTTGACGACGTGCTAGCTGCCCGCGACCACCTGAAAGCTCGGCCGGAATGTACTGGCCGCGTCGGCATCGCGGGATTCTGCATGGGCGGCGGGTTCGCATTGATCATGTCGCCCAAGGGTTTTGGTGCATCAGCGCCGTTTTACGGCACTCCCCTGCCGCGCGCGCTGAGCGAGACCCTGGACGGGGCGTGCCCGGTGGTGGCCAGCCTCGGCGGCCGTGACCCGCTCGGCATCGGGGCGCCCAAAAAGCTGCAACGGGTGCTCGACGAGAAAGGCATCACCAACGACGTCAAGGCCTATCCGGGCGCGGGGCACAGCTTTGCCAACAAGCTTCCCGCCCAGCCGCTGCTGCGGATCGCCGGATTCGGCTACAACCAGGCCGCGACCGAGGACGCGTGGGCGCGGGTCTTCACTTTCTTCGGCGAACACCTGCGAAACAGCGCATAGCCTACGGGGCCCGCAACTCCAGGCCGACGTTGTTCTGCATGCCGCCGCGCAGCTTGCTGAAGAGGTTGAATACCCGACCGATCAGCCCATACTCCCGTCCGATGGCGTCGTAAACGGCACCGGTCTGGGATTTGTCGAGGATGGTCGCGGTGGCCTCGATGGCCTCGCTCTTCGGGCGGCCGCGGATATCGCACACGGCCAGCGTGACGCGCGAGGTGTTGCGGATCCGCTTGACCTTCCACGCTTTCGCCTCGCTGATCACCAGCAGGCGGTCACCGTCGGAGGCGGCCCAGACCGGAGTCGGCTTGGGCCGGCCGTCTTTGGTAAAAGTCGTCAGCAGGATGTACTGCGCCTTGGCGACGTCTGTGAAGCTCGGGGCCACCGCGTCAGTCTAAAGGCGCAGCGCATCGGGTTGGTTGAGCGCCTAGGCTTTAACCCGAACCCAAAGGAGCACCGAGCGATGAAACGCGTGTCTGTTGCAGAGAAGGTCGTTGCCATCACCGGCGGGGCGCGCGGGATCGGGCTGGCCACTGCGACGGTTCTGCAGGGTCTGGGCGCCGTTGTCGCGATCGGCGATATCGACAGGTCGGCGATCAAGGAGACGGGCAGCCGGTTGGGGCTCAAAGTTGGCCGCCGACTGGACGTGACGGATCGGCGATCCTTCGCCGATTTTCTCGACCATGTCGAGGACCAACTGGGCCCCGTCGACGTGTTGGTGAACAACGCCGGCGTCATCGCAGTCGGGAGCGCGGTGGACGAGGCCGACGCCATCACCCGGCGGGTGCTCGATGTCAACATTTACGGGGTGATCCTGGGCACCAAGCTCGCCGCCCAACGGATGTTGCCGCGCGGCCACGGTCACATCGTCAACATCGGGTCACTCGGCAGCGTGCTGCCGGCTGAAGGCGTCGCAACCTATTGCGCCACAAAGCATGCCGTGCTCGGTTACACCGACAGCGTTCGCCTGGAGAATCGCGGGAGTGGCGTGCACTTTTCGGCGATTCTGCCGACCCTGGTCAACACCGAGATGATCGCCGGCGTCGGACATGGCAAGGGCATCAAGAATGCCGAGGCGGACGACGTCGCCCGCGCAGTCGCCGGCGTGATCGCCAAGCCGAAAGCGCATGTGTTCGTTCCTCGTTCGATCGGCGTGGCGGTGGCCGCTCGGCGATTCCTGCCGCAGCGGGTGATGGAGGCGACGGGCCGCGCCGTGGGTACGAGCAGCGTCTTCGCCAGCGACGTCGACGTCGAAAAACGCGCGGCCTATGCCCGGCGCACCGGAACGTCCTGATTATCGGGGCAGCCGCCGCCAGATGAATTGCGGGAGCAGCCGCATCCCGAAGAACATCGGCCGCAGCGCCCACGGGATCCAGACGGTGCGCCGTCCCTTGGCCAGCGCTCGCGCGGTGGCGGCGGCCACCTGCTCCGGCGTGCTGGGAAGTGGAGCCGGCGCCATGCCCTGCGTCATGCGCCCGATGACGAATCCGGGCCGCGCGATCAACAACCGCACCCCGGTGCCGTGCAGCGCGTCGGCCAGCCCGCTGGCGAAGCCGTCCAACCCCGCCTTCGCCGACCCGTACACATAGTTGGCCCGACGCACCCGCACCCCGGCCACCGACGAGAACACCACCAGCGATCCCCGGCCGGCCTGCCGCATCGCCGCCGCCAGATGGGTGAGCAGACTGACCTGCGCGACGTAGTCGGTGTGCACGACGGCCAGCGCGTGCGCGGCGTCGGCCTCGGCGCGGGCCTGGTCGCCGAGGATCCCGAAGGCCAGCACCGCGGTGTCGATCGGGCCGTGATCGGCAATGACCGACGCGACGAGCGGCCCGTGCGAGGCCAGGTCGTCGGCGTCGAATTCCCTGGTGTGCACGGCCATCGCGCCGACGGCCAGCACGGCGGCGACCTGCTCGGTGAGCTGGTCGGCTTTGCGTGCCGCCAGTATCACCGTCGCCCCCCGCGCCAATCGCCGCGCGAGTTCGATGCCGATCTCGCTGCGGCCGCCGAGGATCAGCACCGTCGCAGCCCCCGTGTCATCCACGGCTGCGATTATCACCTGCGCTAGCGTGAGCGGTGATGGCGAACTCCACCGCCCGGCTGACCAACGACGCACTGGCGTTTCTCACGGAGCGCCATCTGGCCATGCTGACCACGCTGCGCGCCGACAATTCGCCGCATGTGGTGGCGGTGGGTTTCACCTTCGACCCCAAGACACACATCGCGCGGGTGATCACCACCGGCGGCTCACAGAAGGCGGTCAACGCCGAACGGGGCGGGGTCGCGGTGCTCAGTCAGGTCGACGGGGCCCGCTGGCTGTCGCTGGAGGGACGCGCCA
>DASQSQ010000537.1:0-6202 GCA_035642315.1 Mycobacterium sp. | reverse complement strand
GGCGATCAGCACAAGCCGCAATACATCCCGAAATATCGTCGGCACCCGCGCGCGCCAAGAGCCCTGCGGAGCGCCTTCAAATAGCGTGGCGTTCAGCCCGGACAACACCAGCACTAGCACCAAGAAGCCAAATACCGTGGCGAGAATCCGCACCGAGTTGAGCTGTACCGGAACCTGGGCCACCTCGATCAAGAGCAGCAAAAGCGCTGTCAGCGGCACCACGTAGTTGCGCAGCAGGTTGACCGGTCGGGCCAACAGGCTCTGCCTACGCTCAAGCGCGTGATGCAATTCGGTGAGACCGATCAGCGTTAGGGGCAGTCCGACGGTTAGCCCGACGGCCCAGTAAAACCACACCGAGTCAATGAGTTTCACTTGCGCTCCGATAACCGCCAGATCGGCTGCTCCGAGCCGCCAACCGTAATGGCGCCTGCGGGCGTGAAATGCCGGATGTCACGCATCACCTCGTAGACTTCCGAGGTTACGTAGATCCCCGACTCCGTTGCACCGCTGTGCATCTGGTGGGCCAGATTGACCGCGGCTCCCCACATGTCGTAGATGACGCTGCTCCGGCCGACAAGCCCACTGATGACGTTGCCGGTATTAACGCCCGCCCGAATGCTGAGATGGTGACCCGTCCGGCTGTTGAATCGCTCGATGATGCGCTGCAGCTCCACCGCGAAGTCGATGGCGCGGGGCACGCTGTCCAGCCGTGGAACATTCAAGCCGCAGCTGGCGAGGAATCCGTTGTGCACGGTGCGAATCGACTCAACGCCAAGGGTCTCCGCTGCCGAATCGACTTCCCGGACCAGCTCGTCGACAATCCCCACGAGTTCGTTACCGGACAGCTCGTTCGAGATATCGTCGAGGCCAACGATGTCGGCGAAGATGACAGCGACGTCCTGGTGCTCTTGCGAGATTGTCTGTTCGCCTTCGCGGTAGCGCCGCACGACCGGCTCGGGCATCAAAGACAGCAACAGACGGTCGTTTTCCTTACGCTGTTCGGTGAGCAGCTCTTCTTTAATCTGCAGATTCCGGCTCATCTCGTTGAAGGCGACAGTGAGATCGCCGATCTCGTCACGCGTGGTCACCGGTATCGTGAGGTGGTAATTCCCCGCACTGATCTCCCGCGCACCGGCCTGCAGCCGCCGGACCGGACCCACGAATAACCGGGCAATCAGCATTGCCGCCACACAAATGCCGAAAACCAGTGCCGCGGTGGTCAATATCAGTGTCCGGGTGAATGACTCGATCCGGTCGAAGGCTTCGGCGGTGTCCCTGGTCGCCACGATCGACCAGCGCAGGTCCGAATTCGGCACGTGCAGCGGCGCGTAAGCCGCCAGTTCCCGGTCTCCCAGGTAGCCGGTATCGATCACAGTTCCGGTCTGCCCGCGCTGGGCGGCGCGAACAGCTGCGGTTTCGACGGGCTGGACCAGCGTCGTGCCATGCCACCTGATCGCCTTCTCGACGATGTCGGGCGGGGTGCCTGCCGCTTCGGCCTCGCGCTGATACTTCTCGGGGTCCTCCAGAAACATCCGCGAATCCGAGCGCATCAACTTGTCCGGACCGGCCAGATACGTCTCAGCGGTCTCCCCCATGCCGGCGGCTTTCCATCCCTTGTCGGCGGTCATGATCCGGTTGACTTTCGAGATCGGCAGCGGCAGCGCCAGAACACCGGCCGGCTTACCCGCCGCGGCAATCGGCGACACCAGCCATGCGATGGGCGCCCCGCCAGCGGCCTGAAACGGCTGGAAGTCGGTGATCCACACGAAGTCCACCGAGTCGGAGGCCATTGCCTTTTCGTACGCGCCGCGCAGATTGGACTCGCGATACGGGCCGGTCAGGATGTTGCTGCCTAGTACGGGGCCCTTGTTCAGGCTGTAGACCACGTTGCCTCGCGTGTCGAGCAGCATGGCATCCCGGTATTCGAAGCGAGTCGCGACCTCGTGAAAATAGTTGTTAAAACGCGCATTCGCCGCCGACCATGCGCTGTTGTCACCCGCATCGTCGGGCGGAGCCGACACTCCGAACGACGGGACCGTGTAGTGGACTTGAAGATACTTTTGCGCGTTGCTCTCCGGCAGCACCGCGTTCAGACTCAGCGTTTCGCCAGTCGCCTTTTGGATCGGTTTGATCAGCTTGTCGTTGTAAAAGTTCACCAGCGACTGCTGTTGCCCGGGGTCGATCGGCGCGTCGGCCAGTTGATCGAAGCCGGCGGTGAACGCCTGCACCGCCTCGATGGCGGTCGACCCGCTGCTGTATACCGCCAGCGAATTCGTCAGGTCCGCGAACAGCATCTCCATTGCCCGCTTCTGTCCCTCGCGCAGCTCGACCATTCTTTCGGAAGCGGCAGGCAACAGCGCGCGACGTCCGGAGATGTACTCGACGGCGCAGATCACCGCCAACGACACGAGGCTGGAAATCAACAGCATCACCAGGATCTTGGACTGAATGCTGAACCGGGACAGCGGCCGTGGGTATCGTCTGCTCTTGCCGGCCGAGACCGTTTGGTCTGCCGGTTCCGGATCAGTCGAGCGCCGCAGCGTCAATCGGCTTCCTTTCGCTGAAGGCAGTAAAAGCCCAGATCACGCAGCAGCGTAACGCGAATGGTGTACCGAAATTGGATTTGCCGAAAACCGTTATCAACGCGCCGTTGTGAAACCGGGCGCGACTCCATACCGTCGGCGGAATGACACGCGTATGCGTGGTGGGCAGTGTGAATATGGACATCGGGTTCGACGTCGAGACACTGCCGCACCCGGGCGAGACGGTGCTGGCGGCGGCGGCTCGAACGACGCCGGGTGGCAAGGGCGCCAACCAGGCGGTGGCTGCGGCGCGGGCCGGAGCGCACGTGCAGTTCGTCGGCGCTGTGGGTGACGACTCGGCGGCGGCGGCGCTGCGGGAGCACTTGATTGGGAACGGCGTGGGCACCGACGGACTCGTCACCTCGGCCGGCCCCAGCGGCACCGCGGTCGTGGTGGTCGATTCCGCCGGCGAGAATCTGATCGTCGTCGCGCCGGGCGCTAACGGCCACCTGACGCTGGACTCCGCGGCGCAACACGGGCTCGTCAGCGACTGCGATGTGTTGTTGCTGCAATTGGAGATTCCGGTCACGACGGCGACAGTGGCTGCGCGCGTGGCCCATTCGGCCGGAGTGACCGTCATCGTCAACGCCTCACCGTCCGGAGGAGACTCGAGCGAACTGGCCGAGCTGGCGGCGCTGACGGATGTGGTGGTGGTCAACGAAGCCGAAGCCGCACACTGGGTTTGGCCGGTCCGGCATCGGGTGATCACCCGCGGCGCCGACGGCGCCAGCTATACCGGCAACGGTCAGGAGCTCACCGCCATGCCGCCGGCCGTGGACGCGGTCGACACGTCCGGCGCCGGCGATGTGTTCGCCGGCGTGCTGGCTGCGAGCTGGGCCAACGGCCACGACCGGGCGTTGCGCCGGGCCTGCGCCGCCGGTGCACTGGCGACGCTGGTGCCCGGCGCGGGGGACTGCGCCCCGTATGGCGAGGCGATTGACGAAGCGACCCTGCACGACTGATCCGCAAAGGAGAGAGGCAATGCCGCCAACCGCAGCAGACCCGACAGATGACGGCAGCCCTCGCCCGCCCGAGGGCGACTGGCTGGGAACACCTTTTCTGACGTTTCGGCGCGACGGGCCGTTCGCGGTCGTGACGCTGGACCGGCCGGCGGCCCGTAACGCCATGACACCGGCGATGTACTTCGGCATCCGCTACGCGGTCTCGCGGGTCAACGCCGACGCGGATCTGGCGGGGCTGCTCATCACCGGCACCGGTGACGTGTTCGCGCCGGGCGGCGACCTGGGCGGTGGCGGAGCCGACAACTGGATGCAGTGGGGTTCGGCGCTGTCGATGGACGTGACACCGTTCGACACGCTGCGGAAGTCGGCCAAGCCGGTGGTCTCCGCGGTCAACGGGCTGTGTCAGGGCGGCGGGCTGCAGATCGCGATGTGCAGCGACGTCGCGGTGGTCAGCGAGCGGGCGACCTTTCGGGTCCCCGAGCTGTACCGCGGTATCGCCGACACCTATTACAGCCAAATGCTGGCGCGCATCGTGGGCCCGATCCGCACTCGCGATCTGATGCTGACCGGGCGGACCCTGTCCGCGTCGGAAGCCGTCGAGTGGGGCATGGTCGCGCGGGTGGTGCCGCATGACGAACTGATAGCCGCGGCCAAGGAAGTGCTGGCTCAGTGTTGCCGCACCGCGCCCGGAGCGCGGCGGATCGTCAAGTCCAGCCTGGACAACTACCTCGGCCTCTACGACCGCATCGGGATGGAAGCCAGCATCGAAAGCGCCGAGGCCGTCGAGGGTTTCGTCGCGTTCAGAGAACGCCGGTCGCCGAGCTGGGTGCATCCCGACCTGCGCGTCGACGGACGGCTGTGACGATGTCGTCCGTGACGGCGGCTGAGGTCGCACTGGCACTGCTCACGGTGTTCGGTCTGCTCGGGTTTGCCTGGCGCGCTTGGCTTCAACGTCGGCGAACCGGATCGACCGGGTTTCGCGGTATCAGTGGCGCGATCGGCTCAGTGGAATGGATTGCCGGAGCGGGCTTCGTCGTTGCCTTGGCCGTCGCGGTGGTCGGCCCGTTGCTGCAGCTGTCCGGGGCCATCGGTCCGCCTCCCGGACTGCAGCTTGAAGGGATTCAGATCGCGGGAATCGCGTTGGCGTTACTCGGGATCGTGCTGACGGTCTGGGCTCAGCTCGACATGGGAGACTCCTGGCGCGTTGGTGTGGACGCGAGCGAGACGACCGCGCTGGTGCACACCGGCATGTTCGGGCGGGTGCGTAACCCCATCTACACGGCGATGCTCACATTCGACTTCGGGATGGCCCTGCTGACACCGAATTTCGTGACCATAGCCGGCTTGATCCTCGCCGTTATCGCGCTCGAGCTGCAGGTGCGCCGGGTTGAGGAGCCCTACTTGCGCGACAAACACGGTGCGGCCTACCGCGGCTACACGGCCAGCGTCGGCCGCTTCGTTCCCGGCGTCGGGCTGATTCGCTAGCTCGTCAGGACAGCGCTTCGACGACGTGGGCGACCAGCTCTTGGTAGTCGTCGTTGGTCATCGGCGCCGCAACGGTATCGGTCACCACCGTCACCACCGCGCCGATGTCGGGGAGAACGGTCAGGTAGTTCCCCCCGAAGCCGACCGCGGAGTAAGCGCTGTCCGCGATGCCGATGTGGCTCAGTTCATCGGAGGGCCCGGTTACCCACCAGCAGTAGCCATACATGCCAAGCAACCCCGCCGAATGGCTGGTGCGCGACAGCGGACCAGTGCTGCGCGCGATCCATTCGGGTGAGAGCAGCCGGCGACCATGCCAGACACCGTTGTTGAGATACAGCTCGCCGAGCCGGCCGATATCTCGAGCCGACAGATAAAAGGCATAGTTCGGATACCGCGTTGTGCCACCGAGGATGTCGGCGCGGTACCGGTATGACCCATGTTGATAGCTGTCCCAGTCGGTCATGCCCAGCGGCCGGGCCAACTCATGCTCGAACGCGAGGAACACGCTACGGCCGGTGACGCGTTCGTAGATGTTTCCCAGGACGTTGAAATCCCAATTGTTGTAACACCAGAATGTGCCTGGCGGATGCGATCCACGCGGTGGCCGGACCAGCATGCCGCCGTCCTCAGTGGGCAAGTAGACACCGGAACGTGCGGTGAGAAGGTCGTCGATCCTGGCCGATCTTTCCGTGTCGGTCAGGGTAGGCGTGTCATTGATTCCCAGATCGCCCAGCGTCGCGTCGAGATCGAGCTGACCGCGGTCGTGGGCCTGGCCGAAAAGCGCGCTGAGGATGGACTTTCGGATGGAGTGGACATGAACCGGGCAGGAGACGTCACCGACCTCGATGATGGTTCGCCCCGCATGGCGGATCTGCGCGGCGGTGAGATCCAACCGCCGCAATTGTCGTTCGATATCAGCTACCCGAGTCACCGCGAAGGACGAGCTGTGGGATCGCGCCGCACGTCATGGGCGATCGCCAGGCCGTCACCCGTTTGGAGTTCGGCGGCGGTCTGGCTCATCAACACCCGACTGCGGTTGGGTGAGAGCAGGATCGACACGTGGTGATGCGGTGAATCCGCCACGAACGCAAGACGGTTGACTCGAAGCAGCGCCGAACCGATCGCGGTGTTGAGTAGCCGCGCGTTGCGCGGACCCGCGATCTCCGCGGTGAT
>DASQSQ010000536.1:0-3651 GCA_035642315.1 Mycobacterium sp. | reverse complement strand
ATCGCGCGGATTCGGAAGGGATTGGGCGATTGCCGCATTGGAGCGCGGCGACAAGGTGGCAGCTACGGCGCGGAATACCGCGACACTGGCCGAGCTGGTGGATAAGTACGGCGACGCGGTTCTGCCGATCCAATTGGACGTCACCGACCGAGACGCGGACTTCGCCGCGGTCAAGCAGGCGCACGATCACTTCGGGCGCCTCGACATCGTGGTCAACAACGCCGGCTACGGCCAGTTCGGCTTCGTCGAGGAACTATCCGAACAAGACGCACGCGATCAGATCGAGACCAACGTGTTCGGCGCGCTGTGGGTCACCCAGGCCGCGTTGCCGTATTTGCGCGAGCAGCGCAGTGGCCACATCATCCAGGTGTCCTCGATCGGTGGCATCACCGCGTTTCCGAACGTCGGCATCTACCACGCGTCGAAGTGGGCGTTGGAAGGCTTCTCGCAAGCGCTGGCGCAAGAAATCGCGCCGTTCGGTGTGCACGTGACGCTGATCGAGCCGGCCGGCTTCGACACCGACTGGGCCGGGTCGTCGTCGCGGCGCGCGGAGGAGCTGCCGGCCTATGCCGAAATCCACGAAGCGACCGAGGCGGTACGCCGACAGCGGTGGTCTGCGCCGGGCGATCCGCAGGCCTCGGCTGCAGCGCTGCTGAAAGTTGTTGACGCGCAAGAGCCGCCGCTGCGAGTGTTCTTTGGCGATGCGCCGCTGGGTCTGGCCAAGGCTGACTACGAAAGCCGGTTACGCACTTGGGAAGAGTGGCAGCCGGTTGCCGAGCTGGCGCAGGGCTAGCGCTAGGCGCGGCGCCGGCGCGCCATGCGCGCCCGCGCGATAGGCGACACCACCGCCTCGTAGTGGCCGAGCAGCTCGTCGCAGATTGCCGGCCAGCTGCGCTCGAGCACACTGCGGCGGGCCGCCAGCGCGTAACGCTGGCGTTCCGACAACAGATGCGCGACGGCGGCGGGCAGCTCCGCTTCGAATTCGTTGACTCCCAACAGCAATCCGGTGTGGAACGGGGTGACCAAGTCGCGCGGGCCGCCGGCGTCGGGGGCGATCACTGGCAACCCCGACGCCAGCGCTTCCTGCACGACTTGGCAGAACGTCTCGTGCTCGCCGGCGTGCACGAAGACGTCCATGCTCGCATAAGCTTCGGCGAGCTCCTCGCCGTACAACGCGCCGGTGAAAACGGCTGTCGGCATTGCCGATTGCAGCTTGGCGCGGTTGACGCCGTCGCCGACGATGACCACCTGTACCGTGCCGCCGGCGGCCAACGTGGTGAGCCGCTCGACGTGCTTCTCCGGCGCGAGCCGACCGACGAACCCGACGATCGGCTTGCCGTCCGGCGACCAGTGCTGCCGCAGCGCCTCGTTGCGAGCTGACGGCGCGTAACCGATCATGTCGACTCCGCGCGCCCACTTGTGCACTCGCGGAATACCATGCCCGACAAGGGATTCGATTGTCGCGCTGGACGGCGCCAGGGTGCGGTCGGCGAGGCGGTGCAGGTGGCGGAACCACGCCCAGGCCGCCCGCTCGGTGATCCCGATCCCGTAGCTGGCCGCGAAACCCGGTACGTCGGTTTGGTATACCGCGACCGTCGGCACCCCGAGACGACGCGCCGCCCGCACACCGCCCCAGCCGAGCAGCGCCGGCGAAGCCAAATGCACTACGTCAGGTTCGAATCCGCGCAGCACCTTGGTCAGCCGGGGTGTGGGCACTCCGAGCGGTAGCGAGGTGATCTTCGGGAACATCCGCGACGGCACCCGGTGCACCCGGATACCGTCGTGGATTCGCTCGGCGGGTGGCTCACCCGGCGGAGTGTCGGGCGCGATGACAAGGGCTTCGTTACCGGTGCGGCGCAGATGCTCGAGCACCCGCACGACCGAGTTGCTGACGCCGTTGACGTGCGGGAGAAAAGATTCCGCGACAATCGCTACTCGCACACCATCACGGTGTCAGTATCGCTTGTCGATATGGTTACCTACGGGCATACGTCATGCGAACTCTGACACACATGGGGGTTGGATAATGCGGTTCTGCCTGCGGGTATGGGCAGTCACGGCGCTGTGGTTTGTGATGTTTGGCACAGGCACCGCGCACGCCGATGTGCCCCGCACGGCGGACGGCAACGGTGTGTTGGCCGGGTCCGGCTGGCCTGTCCCAGCACCGGTGCAGTTGGAGATCTTCTGCGAACCGCAATGCCCGCACTGCGCGGAGTTGGAGTCGACGTACGGCGACCGGATTGCCGCCGATCTGGCCGGCGGCCGACTCGCGGTCACGTATCGATGGCTGACGTTTCTGGACGACAAACATCACAACGACACCTCCGCCCGGGTCGCCAACGCGCTGTTTCTCGCGGCCGACCCGACAACGTCCGCGACGGCGTATCAGGCTTTCGCGCAAGACCTTTACCACCACCAGAGCGCCGACGGCCCGAACAACGGTGACATCGCGGCGATGGCGCGGGAAAGCGGGATCACCGACGTGGTGGCCGACCGGATCGCAGCCGGCGATCACGTGGTCGACACCGCCGCGATCAACGACGCCAACAGGGCGCGCCTCGGCCAGGTCAACCCGGAACACCCCAGCACGCCAACGGTTTACGACCTCAACTCGAACAAAGTCGTCGACATTCAGGACCCGGCCTGGCTGGACGCCTTGTCCAGCTGACGGTCCAGCCGCTTGTCCCACAACGCCAAACCGGCCAGCGCGACCGCGCCGGCCAGCCAGCCGACCACCGCGATCGATCCGGCCGGGATGATGGCCAGCTTGGCGGTGCGGTGCTGCACGCGGACCAGGTTGGGGTTGAGTTTGTCGTATTCGACGTAAATCCGCATCCCCGTTGCTAATTCGGACGGATACAGCACACCGAGCTCCGGCCGGTAGGTGACCCGGTCCGGCGTGACGAATTCGATGGTGGAGCGCCGCGGTCCCGCGCTGAGCACCTCGGCCTCCGCCACCCCCATATTGCGTTGGATGGCAATGTCATTGCGCACAGCACCGGCCACCAGCAGCAACGACATCAGGGTGACCAGCCCGACCAGGATCAGCACGCCGATCCGCGCCCAGCGCAACACACGATGCCCCCGAGTGTCCGGAACGTCGCCGCTGCGGCCGTGAATGAGAATGCGCACCACAGCTTTCAGCGACGCGAGAGCCGTCACGGCCCCGGCGGGGATCTTCACAACGCGGCCTTGATGGCGGCATGCAGCTGCCGCAGCGAGGATCGATCGGCCTTGACCTCGAGCACCCGCAGGCCGGCACCGGACTCGTCGAGGGCGGGGCCGAGCTGATCGACCTCGATCTGCCTGCTGTCGACGTGGTAGGCGCGGCACAGCGCGCCGACGTCCACGTCGTGCGGGGTGCCGAACACCCGGGAGGACACGTCGGAGAACCGCGGGTCGCCCTGCTCGAGCAATTCGAAGATGCCGCCGCCGTTGTCGTTGGGCACCACGATGGTCAGATCCGCCGGCACCGGCTCGGTCGGCCCGATCAGCAATCCGGAGCTGTCGTGCACGAAGGTCAGATCGCCGATCAGCGCGATGGTGCGGCCTTCATGGGCCAAAGCCGCCCCGATCGCGGTGGACACCGTTCCGTCGATGCCGGCGACCCCGCGGTTGGAGCGCACCTTGATATTTTTACGATGCTCTGCG
>DASQSQ010000535.1:0-11066 GCA_035642315.1 Mycobacterium sp. | reverse complement strand
GCGCCCTCTTCGACGCCCTTGTTGATGTAATACCGCACACGATCGCGCTGCTTCTCCGAAATGACTGGGCCGCAGAGGGTTCCGGGGTCCTGCGGGTCCCCGCACGTGACGTTCTCGTAGATGCTCTTGAGGATGGCCACGCCCTCCTCGTAGCGGGACCGCGGCAGCAGCATCCGGGTCGGGTTGGCGCAGCCCTGCCCGGCGTGCATGCACGGGGCGATGCCGATCGCGCAGGCCATCCCGAAGTCGGCGTCCTCGAGCACGATGGTGGCCGACTTGCCGCCGAGCTCGAGGAACAGCCGCTTCATGGTCGCCGCGCCCTTTTCCATGATCCGCTTGCCGACCACGGTCGACCCCGTGAATGAGATCAGGTCGACCTTGGGCGACAGCGTGAGCTCCTCGCCCACAAAGTGATCCGACGCGGTGACGACGTTGACGACGCCGGCCGGGATGTCGGTTTTTTCGGCGATCAACCGTCCTAGCCGGGTCGCGTTGAACGGGGTGTTGGGCGCGGGCTTGAGGACGACCGTATTGCCGGTTCCCAGTGCTTGACCGAGCTTGTTGATGGTGACCTCGAACGGGAAGTTCCACGGCACGATCGCGCCCACCACACCGACCGGCTCACGCCAGACCTTGACGGTGGTGTTCGCGCCGGTGAGGCTGATGACCCGGTCGCCGAGGTCGGTTTCCCAGGCGTAGTCGTCGATCAACCTGGCGGGGTACTTCAATCCGTCGGCCAGCGGGGCATCCAGCTGGGGGCCGAACGTGATGGCCCGCGGGGAGCCGACCTCGAGGATGAGCTCCTCCCGGAGCTCTTCCTTCTCCTCCTCGATCGCGTCGTGCAGTTGCAACAGGCAACGCTTGCGCAGCTCGCGGTTGGTCGACCAGTCGGTCTCATCGAAGGCCCGCCGAGCAGCATCGATGGCCCGGTGCATGTCCTCCTTCGACGCGTCGGCGACTTCGCCGATCGGCTCCTCGGTCGCCGGATTGATGTTGGTGAACGTCCCGGCCTGGCCGTCGACGAGCTTGCCGTCGATCATCATCTTCGGCTCGAAGCGGACCTTTACAGCCTCAGTCATGTCTGTCACTCTCTTTTGACTCGGTAGACCCCTACGGAGAGCCTTACTGGAAACTAGCCGATTGACAAGGTGCAACCGTTGCGGGGTGGGCTACTGGGCATCGAACAGCACCGGCAGCGACGTCGGTGACCGGAAGACTTGCCCCCGGATATGCGGGTCGTTTCCGTCGGGGTCCAGCCGAAGATTGGGCAGCCGGTCGAGCAGAAGGTTGAAGGCGGTCCGCATTTCAAGGCGTGCCAGATGCATGCCGAGGCACACGTGCACGCCGTGTCCCCAGCCCAGATTGGCTTTGGCCTGCCGGTGGATGTCGAACGTGTCGGGATCGGGATAGCGATCCTCTTGCCGGTTGGCCGAACCCAGCATCGGCATCACCGTCGCCCCGGCCGGGATCGACACCCCACCAAGCTCGGTGTCGCGGGTCGCCACCCGGGTGATGGTCAGCAGCGGGGGCTCCCACCGCACGCCCTCCTCAATGGCCTGCGGCAGCAGCGACCGGTCGGCACGGATCGCCTCCAATTGCGGCGGATCGGACAACAGCCCGAAGAGCAGGCTGCCCAGCGACCGGTAGGTGGTCTCCACGCCGGCAGGCAACAGCAGCCGCAGGAACGAGAAGACCTCCTCGTCGGCGAGCCTCTCCCCGTCGATCTCAGCAGCACCAAGCGCGCTGATCAGATCGTCCTTCGGCTCGGCGCGGCGGGCCTCGAGGATCGGGGCGAAGTAGTCGCACAGGGCAGCCGACGCCGCAAGCCCGCGTTCCGGGTTCATCAACCAGCTCAGCAGCGAAATCGACCACCGCTGGAACTGCGGGTAGTCCTTTTCCGGCAAGCCCAACAGACCCGCAATGATCTGGCTCGGATAGTCGAAGGTGAACTCCTTGACCAAGTCCGCCTTGCCGTTGGGGGCGAACTTGTCGATCAGGCTGTTCGCCACCCGGCCGACCAACTCGTCCTGCCAGCGCGCCAATGACTTCTGCGAGAACGCCTTTGACACCAATGAGCGCAGCCGGCCGTGAATCGGCTCGTCCATGCCCAGCATCACGCCTTCACCTAGCACGGGACCGAAAGCTGCGATGACGGCCGACGACGAAAACGTCTCGTTGTCGCGCAGCATCTGCTGGACATCCTCGTGGCGATACACAATGAACATTGGCAGCGATTCCTCGTGCGGCAGCGCTCCCGACGTCTCGAGTCGCTGGACCGGTTCCTCGCGGCGCAACCGCGCCAGCTCGGTATACGGGTCACGCACGTCACCGGAGATTGCGTCGTCGAACGAGCCGAAATCCTCCAGGTCGTCAAAAAGCTGTTCCATACCTACTCCCCAGTGTTTTTCAGTCCCTGGACGGCGCCGTGCCGCTAACGATGCCAACCGTTGCAACACCGGTTGCGGAAGGACTTTCGCGACCAACACCATCCCCCGTTGGGCCGCGGTCAACGGATACGCTCCACCCCGCATTGACCCCTGTCTGGGTATGCCGAGCACGATCCGCGATATGTGGTGCATGCCTGAAGACGGCAGAATCCTGTTGAACGTCAACAGCATCGAAGCATCTGGGCCGACACCGCGGCGGCGGAACGACTTCTGGTCAGCCAGCGCCTTGAGCAGTCCATCGGTGAACCGCTCGGCCGGTCTGGCAAAACTGACCGCGAATCGGCCGCGGGTATTCATGGTGTTGTGCAGCCGCGCGTACGGCCCGTCGAAATTGCGGTCATCGGTGGTGCCGGCGTCGGTGATGATTTCGGTGTCATACGTGCCGGCCACTAAAACGGTGACACCGAGACCGAAGGGCGCGATCTCGCACGCCATCGACTCACCCCACCGCTCCAACGCTCCCTTGGCCGCCGAGTACGGCGCGGTGCCCGGCTGACCGCGCACCCCGGCCGCGCTGGAAACCAGCACGATGCGTCCCTCGCCGGCCGCCCGCATCGACGGGAGCAGAGCCTGGGTGAGCGCGACGGGGCCCAGCACGCTGGTGGCGAACATCCTCTGCCACAGCGCCGTATCGGTCTCCTCCACCATTCCGGCGGCGGAGATCCCGGCGTTGTGCACCAACGCATACGGTGCCCCGACGGCCTCTTCGATCGCCTTGGCCGCCGCGGCGATCGAGGCGCTGTCCAGCAGGTCCAACTGCACGCCGATCAGCCGGTCGTCGTCTTCGCCTGCGCCCGTGGCCTGTCGTAGCAGCGGCATCCCGCGGTCGGGTGTCCGCATGGCCGCGACCACGCGCCACCCCTCGCGATACAGGCGCACGGTCGATGCGAACCCCAGTCCGCGGGACGCACCGGTGATGACAACGGTGCGCGGCTCAACCATTCGTTCTCGCGGGTTCGCAGCGACCTTGGCCCGGCGCCGGCGGGACGACGTGCGGGCGTCCGTTCGGCTCGCCGCTCGCCCAGGTTGACCAGATACCGACCGAGAACGGGCCCTGGGCACCCGCCTTCTCGTAATAGCCTTGCGGGTCATACACTTTGGCTTCCGGATACGGCCACGGGCACGCGACTGAAGTCGCGGCGTGGCTCACCTTGATGGCCCAGAACCATGCGCCGTAGGCGAAGTAGGACACGTTGATGATCGCGAACATCACCAGGAACGTGCCCAACACCGGGCGGCTCGGGAAGATCTTCGCTTTCGCGGCGAGCTTCTCGGCCACCGACTTCCCGGTGTCGTCGCGGTAGCAGAGGATCGCCGCAGGCACCATCACGAACGTCACCGAGAACGACTCCCAGATCAGTGGGAATTGGAAGGTCGTGCCGGTGAACACCGAGCCCCACGGAATCACCTGCGAGTAGATGTACATGCCGGCGTGCACGAGCTGGATCTCCAGCCATGCATCGAAAACAAATCCGATCGCGCACGTCAACAACCCCAGGCTGACGAGTGGGTGCCGCGACACGAACGCCGTCGGCCCGTACTTGGCCTGCAGTTTGCGCAGAATCCAGACCGCCGGGAAATAGGGACCGAAATAAAAAGTCACGTAACCGAATACGACGAACGGCTCGACGGTCGGCGACAGCGACACCAGCGGCCACGACTCCGGCCAGTGGATGAGGTCGGGGTTGTAGACCGCGAACGGCGACCAGTTCATGATCGGGTCCTGCCACACGATCAGCGTGGTGCACAGGAACATCAGCATCACCGGGCTGCCCGGATTGCGGCGCCAGCCCCGGACGAACACCACGAGCAGCACCAGCAGCATGATCACGGTGGAGATGTGCAGGAAGGTGATGTAGTCCAACCCGAACAGGAACTTGACCGGGCGCGGCCGGCCGTGCACGTTCGGGTTGGCGACGCGCGGGTCTAGGGCCACGCGGCAATTGGCGATGAAGAAGAGCGCGAACGCCGCCAGCGCAGCGCCGGCGATCCAGCCGCCCCATCCGCGCTTTTCGCCTCCGTGCGGCCCGGTGGGCTTCTCGTCAGCCTGGACTGGTGTGGACTGTTCCGTAGACATCGAGTCAGCCTTCCTCTCCGAAGCGATCGACCAGATGCGAGTTGACGCCGTCGGCGTCGAGAGTCCGGGCCACCAGATAGCCCGCACCCATCCAGGCCCGCCGCGTCCACTTACCGAACGACACCCGGGTGCCGGGCGCTCCCGAGGCGGCGGGCAACATCTTGACCCGCTCCAACGCCTCTTTGACCCCACGCGGGCTGAGCGGATGCGCGTCGGTGAACGCGCGCACGAGTGTGGCGGCGACGTCACGGTTGACCACAGGTACGCAGTACTCGGGGCGCCTGCCGTCGTACTTCTTGGCGTAACGGTCGAGGAAGTCCTGGCCGATCCGATTCTGCTCGTCGTACTGGTCGACCCCGGTCCAACCCATGAACGCGTTCCACATGATCGGGTTCACCCACGCGTTCTGGAAGGCCGTGGTTGTGAATCGCGGGGGATCCCAATCGACCGCCTCTAATGCAGGATTGATGAACACGATCCCGAAACCGAAACCCAAATGCACGATCGCTTCCGCCTTCGCATCGTGCAGCGTCCGCACCGCTTCATTGATGTCCTGCGCGGTCTGCGCGATAGCAGCCTCGGCCACAATGCGAATGCCTTTGCGCCGGCACGCGCTTCGCAAATTCTTCAGGTAGCTTTCGCCGATCAGGTTCTGCTCGACGAGAACTCCGATTTCGGAGAGTCCGCGTTTGGCAACGAGATCCGCGATGAAAATCGGCTCGTCAGTCATCGAGCCTTGCGGGAAGGCGAAGGTCCACTCCCCTAACCAGTCGTCGGTGCCGGTGACGGCGATCCCCGGGACCTTGAACCGCTCTTCGATCGCTTCGCGGGTGGGCACGCAGTTGTCGGTGATGTGGGGTCCGAACACCACCAGACAGCCTTCGTCGACAAGCTCACCGAAGGCATCGATCACCGCCTTCACCGATCCCTTGGGTAAGCCCTCCACCTCGCGGTAGATCATCTGAACAGGCCGATCCAGCACCCCGAGTTCAACGGCCTCCTCGAAGATCAGGTCAAAGCACCGGGTGAAGTCCGCCTTCATCTCCTCGGGGAACATCGGCGGCAGCGTGAAGTCCATCAGGTAGCCGACCTTGATCGGCTCTGCGGTGCTTTCGTAGGACATCTGACCTCCCGGGTGACAAATTCACGCGCCCGTCCGCAAACCTAATATTTGTTCAGACCCTAGCGGTGGCGGTATGCAGCGTCAATCACCAGACGCCTGCCCGCCCAGATAGATCTCGATCATCTCGCCCAGCGCCCGGCCGACGGCCACATCATCAGTAAGCGGTCCGGCGATCGCGGCCCGAGCCGCCTCGGACATGGTCAGGCCCTCTGCGACAAGCCTGCCCGCCGCGATCAGCACGCGAGTCGACGCGACCTCACGCAACCCGCCGGTTTCCAGCCGCCGGATGGCCTGCCCCAAACGCACCAGCTCGGCCGCGGTGGCACTGTCCACGCCCGCCTCGTGCGCAACGATCCCTTGTTCGACATCGGATGCGGGAAAGCCGAATTCGATGGCGACCATGCGCTGACGGGTCGAATCCTTGAGGTCCTTGAGCACGCTTTGATAGCCGGGGTTGTAGGACACCACAAGGCCGAATCCGGGTGCCGCGTCCAGCGTCACACCGAGACGCTCAATCGGCAACTGCCGCCGATGGTCCGCGAGCGGGTGCAGCACGACGGTGGTGTCCTGTCGGGCTTCCACGACCTCGTCGAGATAGCAGATCGCTCCCACACGCACCGCCCGCGTCAGCGGACCGTCCACCCACACCGTCTCGTCGCCCTTGAGCAGATAGCGGCCGACCAGGTCCGCGGTGGTGAGGTCGTCATGGCAGGCGACGGTGATCAGCGGACGGCCGAGGTCGTAGGCCATGGCCTCGACGAAGCGGGTCTTGCCGCAGCCCGTCGGCCCTTTCAGAACGAGGGCCAGGCCTTGCCGGTATGCCGCCTTGAAGACGGCCTCTTCGTTGCCGATCGTCGTGTAGTAGGGCCGCATGCTCTCCGCCTCGATGGTCGCGCCGTTTCGACAGGCGAGCCCGGACTCGTTGGCCATAGCTTCCCTTCTGCCCCGCCGCACTGCGGTGCCTGGAGCCTAACCGGAACAGATGTTTGTTTCAAGTGGCCCGCGAGCGGGTCCCGCGCGATGGTGCGCCAACTGCGTTCTGGGACATGGCATCAGGGTGCTCGTCATGACACCCTCCGACGAACTTCCGCCGAGCGCAGTGCCGATCGGAACAGTGGTCCGATCACACCGGCGAGTTGATCTGGGCGTGCGATTGTCGCATGTGCGGCGCTGCCGAACACTCGGCGAAGCGATTGCACGTCGGTTCCGGCACCGATCGTCAGGCACACACAACCTGTCCCCCGGCGGCGCGCCTCGGTCAAAGCCCGGCGCGCGTCGGCGGCCCCGTAGGCCCGCTCATATCCGTGGTCATACGCGAGTCCGTCGGACAACACCACCAACAGCCGCCGCGACGTGCCCCCGCGTGCCTCCAGAACTGCCGAGCCGTGGCGGATGGCCGCTCCGAGGCGGGAGTATGCGCCGGGCTGAAGGCTGTTCAGCCGCTTCATGACTTGCGAGTCGAGGTGGTCGTTGAATCGTTTGACGGGCACCATGCTGACCGCACCCCGGCCCTGAGAGTAGTAGGCGTACAGCGCAACTCGGTCGCCCAGGTCGTGCAGCGCGACGGTCAGGTTAGCGACGGCCGCAAGCTGTTGTTCGTGCACGGTGCGGCCCACCGTGCCGGGCTCCGCTGCCGATCCCGACACGTCAAGAAGCAGGAGCACCGACAGGTCACGTCGGCGTCGCAGGCTGTCGAGGTAGACCGCCTCGTCGGGCACCGACCCGGCCAATACCTCGACCCGGGCCTCCACTGCCGCGTCGATGTCGATGTCGTCGCCCTGCGACTGGCGGTGGCGGCGGTGCAGACCCATCCCCAGTCGCGACAGCGGCCGGCGCACGCTGATGGCTTCGTCGATCGCGTAGGTCGCCGACGGGCTGATCTTCGGCTGGACCTCACGCACAGTGCACCACGCCGGCCGGTAGCTCTTGCGGGTGACGTCCCATTCCGGATACTGCACGCCGTCGGCGGCCGTGAGTATTTTGCCGTCGTCACCGTCCTCGCTCGACGTGGAGGCCAGCGACGAGACGGCGTATAGCCCGCGGTTCGCGGAGTTGGTGCGGTGGGTGGGATTGTCCGCGCCGGGCGGCCCACCACCGCTACCGGTCTTGCGCGCCGACGACAACATCTTCTTCAACCACTTGCCGATGAAGCCGCCCCCGCCGACCGGGCTGGTGAACATGTCCGGGTCGTCGGAGTCGTCGATTTCGGCGTCGTCGAGTTCTTCAAGCTCCTTAGTACCGCCGCCCCGCGGAACATGGCCGGGGGTTGCGTGATCCTGTTCTTTGCCCGATTGCGAGGACGCAGCCGATAGCTTCGCCGCGCGGATCACGCCGAATTCCGGGGGCGGGTCATCGATTAGCGTCCGCCCGGCCGCAATGCTCAGCGACTCGGCAGGCGAGCCGCTGCGGCCCCCGATGCTACGGTCGCCCGCTGAAGCCAAAACGCCTGGTAGCAGTCCACTATTGGCGATCAGTGCGCGGTGACCCTCGATGGCCAGAAAGCGCCTGGCCAGTCGTGGATGACGGATCAGCGGACGTACCACCGCAGGATCCAGGCTGCCGGCGGCGAGCATTGATGCTTGCACCGCGATCGCCTCGAGTTTCGCGGAGCGGTCGACGAAAATGGTCTGGCCGTCCGTCCACGAGGGCTCACCCGGTGGCAATTCGGCCACCGCCACGGGTTGTCCCGCAAGCGCGGATGCAAGCATCCCCAGTGCCTGCAACCGATCGCCAAGAGCGTCGCCTGCCACGGCCGACCTCCCCGGACCTCGTTGACCAAATATCTGTTCCAACGTAGAGTCCGGCTTGGCCGCAGTCAATCGCGCGAGGTAGACAAGGACACGTGGATTTCTCGTACCCACCAGAGGTGGAACAGGTACGCAAGGAGTTGCGCGCGTGGTTGGCGGCCAACCTGACCGACGACGTCGTGGCCGCCGGCCGCCAGCGCGGCAAGGACGACGCCGCGTTCGAAAAACTTCGAGCGTGGAACGCGACGATGGCCGACGCCGGCTGGGCCGCGGTGTCCTGGCCGCAGGAGTACGGTGGCCGCGGCGCAACGGTGCTCGAGCAACTGGTGTACGCCGAGGAGACCACCCGCGCTCGGGTGCCGATGCCGCTCAACGTGATCGGGATGAACAACCTCGCGCCGGCGATCATGCAGTACGGCACCGAAGCCCAAAAGCGCACACTGCTCCCCCGGATGATGCGCGCCGACGATATCTGGTGCCAGGGAATGTCGGAGCCCGAAGCAGGCTCGGATCTTGCGTCACTGCGCACGCGCGCGGTGCGTGACGGCGATCATTTCGTGGTCAACGGCCAGAAGATCTGGACCTCGTTGGGCTGCCGCGCCGACTGGTGTCAGCTCTACGTACGCACGGACCCTGACGCACCGAAGCACAAGGGCATTTCCTGCCTGATTGTTGATATGTCGTTGCCCGGCATCGAGGTCCGGCCGCTCGTCACGCTCAGCGGCGAGGCCGACTTCGCGGAAGTGTTCTTCAACGACGTGCGGGTGCCCGCGGATGCGCTGCTCGGCCCGGAGAACGGAGGCTGGCGAATCGCCACAACGACGCTCAGCCACGAGCGTGCCGGCGCGGCGCGCCTGTACACCGAGATGCAGATGCGGCTGACCGAACTGGTCGCCGACCTCGCCGACGTTCACATCGATGGTCGGCCAGTGCTCGACGATGCCACGACATTGCGGCGCCTCGGCGAAATCGCTTTGCGTATCAAATATCTCGAAGTGCTGTGTCAGCGCTCGATCTCGGCGGTTCTGCACGGCGGCGACGCCTTCGGGTCGGCGAGCCTTGCCAAGACGATCTGGGGCGAGGTCGGGCAGGAAATTGCGGCGCTGGCGTTCGACCTGATCGGCTCGCGCGCCGCCGCCCGGCGCTGGGCCGACTATCGCTTGACATCACGCTCACTCACTATCGCGGGCGGCACGACCCAGATCAACAAGAACATCACCGCGCAGCGAGTCCTCGGGTTGCCGCGCTCATGAACCTGGAACTGAGCGACGAGCAGATCGCGCTGCGCGACACCGTGCGAAGCTTCCTTGCCGAAAAGGCTTCGATTGCCGGGCATGTCCGCCCGATGCTCGAGGATCCGACCGGCACGACCGAGGCGGTCTGGCGAGGGCTTGTCGGGCTGGGCACGACGGGGCTGCTGGTGCCGCCGGAATACAACGGCGCCGGCATGACGATGATCGAGGCCGGCATCGTCCTCGAGGAGCTCGGCGCCGGACTACACCCCGGGCCGTGGCTGTCCAGTGCGGTCGCCGCGCCTCGCGCACTGATGCGGTTCGGTGTGGAAAGCGCCACGGCTGCGCCACTTTTCAGCGGTATCGCGGACGGTTCCATCACTGCCACCGTAGGCCCGCTCGACGGCGCTCGCCCAACTGCCGTCGAACGGGGCGATGGTTTTGTGTTGCGCGGGGTGATCGACGATATCTTTGACATCGCCGCCGCCGACGTCCAGCTCGTGCTGGCTGACAAGCAAGACAGCACCGGGCTTTTCGCAGTCCAGACGTCGGCGCCGGGCATCGAAGTCACGCCGCAGACGGGAATCGATCAGACCCGCAAGCACTTTCGCGTCACACTCGACGACACGCCCGCACAACATCTGGCCACCGCGTCGGCGGAGACTGTCGAGGCGCTCGTCGATGACGTGGTCATCGCGTGGGCCGCGGACGCGCTCGGTGCGGCGCGGGCAGTGCTGCACCTTGCCGTCGAATACGCGAAAGTTCGGCGGCAATTCGGCCAGCCGATCGGCGCGTTCCAGGCAGTACAGCACCTCTGCGTCGACATGTACGAGACGGTAGAACTCGCGCGCAGCGGCGTGATCCACGCCCTGTGGGCTGCCGACGCCGCGGATCGCGACGAGCGGCACCTGGCCGCGATGCGCGCCAAAGCGTTCGCCGGCCGGCTGGCGAGCGTTGCCGATAACGCCATCCAGGTATTCGGCGGTATCGGCTACACCTGGGAGCACGACGCTCATCTGTATTTCAAGCGCCTGCTGAGCTGGAACGCATTTCTGGGTGGCCCTGACCGCTACCTCGTCGACGTAGGCGCGCAGTTCGTCGAATCCGTCCTGCACTGACCCCTTGGGAGGAGTAGCGATGATCGACTTCACCGGACAGGTGGCGATTGTCACCGGTGCCGGACGGGGCCTCGGACGGTTGTATGCGATCGAGTTAGCACGCCGCGGCGCCGCAGTGCTGGTCAACGATCTGGGCGGATCCATGCACGGCGATGGTGCGGACACCAGCATCGCCGATGCCGTCGTCGACGAGATCGAGCGCGCCGGTGGTGTCGCCGCGGCGTCACGTGATTCGGTGGACAGCCCGGAGGGCGGCGAAGCGATCGTTTGCACCGCGATCGACCGATTCGGTCGCCTCGACGCGGTGGTGAGTAACGCGGGC
>DASQSQ010000534.1:0-14532 GCA_035642315.1 Mycobacterium sp. | reverse complement strand
CCCGGCGACGCCGTGCCCTCGACGATCGCACCTGCGGCCTTGGCCAGCTGGACCGCCGCGATGCCGACGCCCCCGGCGGCGGCATGCACCAACACTCGCTCGCCGGCGCGCAGCGAGCCGTAGCCGTGCAGCGCTGCCCATGCCGTCGCATAGTTGACCGGGACCGCGGCGCCCTGCTCGAAGCTCATGGACTCCGGAAGCGCCACGATGTCGTCCGCGGAGGCGTTGACGATTTCGGCATATCCGCCGAAGCGTGTTCCGGCCAAGACACGCTCGCCGACGCGGGCCGGATCGACCCCGTCGCCGACAGCCTCGATCGTTCCGGCCACCTCGTAGCCGACGACGCTGGGCACCTTCGGCGCGTCGGGGTACAGCCCGACGCGGGCGAGGTGGTCGGCGAAGTTCACTCCCGCCGCGCGCACCGAAACACGCACCTGGCCGGCGGCGGGCGGTGGCGGGTCGGGGCGGTCCTGCACTTTGAGCACCGACGGGGGACCGTGCTTGGTGATGACGACTGCGCGCATGACTTCACAGATTAGCCAGATGGGTGCTGCATGGCGGGCGGGTGCAGCCACGGGTCGTCGGGTTCGGGATCACCTACCGGCATCGCGATGTCACCGACCCCACCGGCCGGCACCTCTCCGATCCGGATGTAGGTGCCGTCAGGATCGGCCAACACCATGAGATGACCTGCGCCGCCGATGATTACCGCGGAATGGTCGACGCCTTCGGCGTCGAGGTGGCGGGCCCAGGCGCCAAGCACGTCAGCGGATTGGGCGGCAAGCATGATCGGGTCGTACCCGTGCATCGCGGCGGCCGCCGCCGGGGCCCACCGCAGCTCCAGCGGCGCGGGTAGGCCGGGCACCGCCATGATCACCGCGTAGCGCACGCCGGACGAGTCGACGTGATCGAACTCCGGCAGGTGCTCGGCATCGAAAACCCGCCGATACCAGTCGATGCTGGTGTCGAGGTCGGTGACGGGCAGCTTGAGGTGATGCAACCCAACTAGCGGAGGTGCGCCCATGATTGATGACTCCTTTCGTCGAGGGCGATACCGAAGCGCTCGCGGAGCTCACCGGGATCGGTCGCGATGCCGTCGGGCCGGACAGCTACCGGGTTGTCGAATTCGTCGGTGATCAACGTCCAGTCCAGTGCGTGCGGTTGGCTGATCCGCGGATCGATGCGGGTGCCGTTGATGGTCTGGCCCTGGTCGGTGTTGTAGCCGATGTCGAGTTGGGACAAGCTGCGTGCTAGCCAGTCGGTGACGCCGGGCACCTTCGCAGCTGCGGCCAGCGTCTCGTTGCGAAGCTTGGCCGCGTCGGGTTCGGTGATGGTCGCGACTTGCATCAGCTGCGACGTGAACGCGATCAGGTGCGCGGCGACGGGTCGCCGCTCGGTGTCGTAGCTGTCGAGCAGTTCGGGTGCCGCGCGACCGGTCAGCACATGATGCAGCTTCCAGCCGAGGTTCGCGGCGTCCTGGATGCCGGTGTTCATGCCCTGCCCGCCGGCCGGGCTGTGGGTGTGGGCGGCGTCGCCGAGCAGGAAGACGTTGCCGCGGCGCAAGCTCGCGGCGACCCGCTGCTGGACGCGGTAGGTCGAGCTCGCAGCCACCGATTCGATTGTGGCGTCGCGGATCCAGCCGCCGGCACGCTTGTCCAGCAGGTCGGCGATGGCGGCCTGGTCGGGAGCGGCTGTGCCTTCGGGTACGCCCGCAACCACGCGCAGCTGATCGCCGGGCAGCGCCGAGGTGATCAGCATGCCGTCGGGGCTCAGCGAGAACGTGGTGTCGAGGTTGTCCGCAGGCGCGCCGCTGACCACGATGTCGGCCAGCGCGAACAGGGCAGCCGGCGCGTCGCCGGGGAAGTCGATTCCCGCGATCCGGCGAACGCTGCTGTGCACGCCGTCGGCTCCCGCGACGTAACGCGCGGTGACCGCGTGCACCAGACCCTCATCGTCGACTACGGTGGCCGCGGCGCCCGGGAACTCATCGTGCAGGTCGAGCAGGCTGACCGATCGGTGCACGCGGCCGCCGAGAGCTTCCAGGCGTTGCGCCAGCCGAATCTCGGTCCGCTGTTGACCGATCAGTAGCAGGAACGGAAACGGGCTTGCGATCGATTCGTAGGACATCCGCATCAGGCTGCGGGAGTCAGAATCAACGACCGCGAACCCACCTCCGCGCAGTCCGTCGCTGATCAGGTCGTCGGCGAGGCCGATGCGGTCGAGGTATTCCAGCGTGCGGGGCTGAACCGCGGCTGCTTTCGAGCCGGGTGCCGCCGCGGGCGTGGTGTCGATGATGACGTGGTCGACGCCGAGTTGGGCGAGCGTCACCGCCAAGGCCAGACCGGCGGGTCCGGCGCCGACGACCAGCACATCGGTGTGTCGTGGAAGCTGCGCCATGATCGACCTCCTCGTAGAGAAAACGATCGTTTCGATTTGGACACTATCGCAGTGTCGGTCATAGCGCAACGATCGTTTCGTCTTTAGAGTGAACGGATGCCGAAGCTCAGTGAAACCACGCGGGAGACCCGCAGACGCCATGTGATGGTCAGCGCGTGGAAGTGTTTCTCGCGACAAGGATTCCAGGCGACAACCATGGACGAGATCATCGCGGAGACGGGTATGTCGTCGAGTTCGGTGTACCGCTATTTCGCCGGCAAGGACGAGTTGATCGGCTCGGCGGCCGAAGAATCGTTGGTCACGACCCGCGGTGTACTCGAGGAGCTGCTGGGCCGTCGGCCGGTGGCGGGCCCGCGGGACACCTTCGTCGCGATCGCCCGGGCGTTACAGCGTCAGATTGATCAACCGGGATACGACCTGTCCAAGATCACGGTCAACGCGTGGGCCGAGGCGCTGCGCAATCCGGAGATGCACAAGCAGGCCTACCGCTTCTACAACGAGACGCACAAAACACTGGCGAAACTCGCGAAGCTGTGGCAGTCGGAGGGGTTGGTCGGCGCCGAGGTGGACGTGACGGCGATCGCCGATCTGTTCATCACGCTAATGCCCGGGATGCTGGTGATCCGTCATCTCTACAAGCCGGCGACCCCGGCACGGCTGGCAGAGGGGATGGTTGCGTTCGCCGGTGCCGGCTACAGGTGACTTGCGACGAAAGCTGCCGCTTGAGCCGGCATTCCGGAGTTCGGATAGGAAAGGTGCGCCGCGGAGAACTCTTCGTCGTGCGTCGGCAGGGCGATGGGCCCACCCGGGGTGCAGATCGGATCGCCGGGCGCGCACAAGTCGATGGCCTTGGCCCCGTACCACGGGCTGGCCGTGCTCACCGGTGCGCCCAGATATCTGTCCGCCGGATTCCCGAAGAGCGCGAGCGCGGCGACGTGAGCGGCCTGGTCTTCCGACAGCGTCTCGGGGACGAAGCCCGCGATCGGGAATTGGGCGATGGTGATCTCATCGATCACCATCGCGCCCTGGGAGTATCCGCCGAGCACCATCTTGGTGTTCGGGCAATTCGCGATCATGGATGTGACGTGCGCGTTCGCATCGCTGGTGCCCGCGTTGGTGGATGGCACGAAATCCTCTGAGGCGGGGTAGTTGACCGCATACACGCCGACGGACCTGCCCCCAACTTGCGAGCGCAGTGAATCGATGAATTGCTGGCCGACTATGCCAACACCGGGCGGTTCGGTGGTGGCGCGGGCGAACGTCACTTCGACGTCGGGACAGGGAGCAGCGGACGCGATGTCGATCGGTGTGCTCAGCAGTGCCGCCCAGGCGGTCACCGCGACGGCACCCAGGAAATGCGTGATCTGCCGTGCGCTCACCCAGTAATGCTGACACATTGCGACGGGCAAAAGTCAGCCCGGTGGCGCGAAGAACTCGAGCGCGATGCCGTCCGGGTCGCGAAAGCTCAAAGCCAAGCCGTAGGGTGCGGTCACGATCCCGCCGTGCTGGACGCCGAGCTCGGCCAGTCGGGCCATCCAGGTTTCCAACTCGGCACGGTTGGCGCAGCCGAAGCCGACGTGGTCCAGGCCCACCCGGAACTCGCTGAATCGCTCATCCGGGGCCGGCCGCTCGTGCTGGTGGATCCCGAACACCGTGCCGCCGTCGAGCAGCCACACCAAATGCCGGAAGCCGGCATCGGTGTGCTCGTCGAGCATCGGGTCGGCGCCGAACAGCGTCCGGTACCACGGGCCGCTGATTTTCATGTCGCGCACGGTGATCGCGACATGGTTGAGTGTCGGAAAAGCCATCAATGTGCTCCCTTCTGAACATCTCGAACATTTCGCCCGCGCGCCGGGCGCGCAAGTGTGATCTACGTCGCAAAGGGGAGTGGATGAGGCGAGCGACACATTTACTTCGGCCTACTAATTAGCCATGCTCGATATATGACTTCGCAACTGACGCCCGAACGCTCGACCTCGCTTGCTTCGAAGACCGAGGAAACCCGCGAGCGCCCGCTTCTTCTGCAGCCGTGGTTTTTGATGGCGATACTGAGCATGGTCGGCATCGTGTTGGTTGTCCTCTTCAGCTAGCCGTTAGACGATTCGCCAGCCGCGTCTGGCGCGAAACCGCATGTCCCACAGGTAGAGCCGATAACCAAGAATCCACGCTCGGTGTGGAATCAGCCGATCAGCCAGTCGTAGCACGGCCAGCAGCCACTCGAACCGGCGCTGCTGCGGTTCTGCCCACTCCAGCTGCATCATCGTGCGGAACTCTGGAGCCAGGAACCCGGTCGTTGCGAACAGGTTGAACGACCCGGCAAGTTCGTGCAGCGGACGCGGCAGGAACGCCATCGTCGCGACGCCGTGCAGGTGCTGGCGGACCGGTGGATCGATGCGCAGGTCTTCCAGCGAGCGCTTCCAGTAGTCGTCGAACGCGACCCGATCCGGTGGCCACATCCCTTCACGTACTTGAAGGGTGGTACCCAGCCGCTTGGCGTCGGAGTAAACCGCGTCCGCGGTGGCCTCGTCGAGCGAGCCGTACAGAAACTCGTGCTGGTCGACGAAATAGCGGTACAGGCAGGCGGCCACCCACAGCTGCAGCGCGGGATCGAAGGCGTTGTAGGACACCGGGCTTGACGCCGTTGACCTCACTTGCCGGTGCGCGGTGTCGACGGCAGCACGGATGAGTTCGCGGTCGGACTCGGTGCCGATGGTCGCGACGGCCAAATACGTGCCGGTGGTACGCGCTCGCTTGAACGGATGCTTATAGACGTTGCCGCTGTCGACGGGGCTTTCCAACACGCCATAGCCGACACCCGGCAACGACAGCTGCATGATCACATTCGCGGCGGGTAGCAACACTGCCGCGGGATTCAGCAGGTCGGCCACCCGGGTGGCGTGCCGCTTCATCAACCGAGTAGACCACGTGTGAGACGCTGCCGGAGTGTTTGGGGCGACGCGGCATACCCGGGTCGTCGGTGTGCTGGCCGGCTACCTGGCCGACCTCGTGCTGGCCGACCCGCGGGCGGGTCATCCGGTCGCAGGATTCGGCGCCGTGGCCGCGACGGTGGAGCGGGTCACCTTCCGGGACAGCCGGATCGGTGGCGCCGTCCACGTCGGCCTCCTGGTCGGCGCAGTGAGCCTGCTTGGCACCGCGCTGCAGCGGCAGGCGCGGCGGCGCGGTCCGCTGTGGTCCGCCGCTGCGACCGCGGTGGCCACGTGGATAGCGCTGGGCGGAACAACCCTGGCCCGCACCGGCCTGGCGATGGGTGACCTGCTGGGCCGCGACGATGTCGAGGGCGCCAAACGGCTACTGCCGTCGCTGTGCGGCCGCGATCCGGCGCGGCTCGACGCCGGGGGACTGACCCGCGCCGCTGTCGAGTCGGTTGCCGAGAATACCTCTGACGCCACTGTTGCGCCGCTGCTGTGGGCGATGGTGGGCGGCGTGCCCGCGGTCCTCGGGTACCGCGCCGTCAACACGCTCGACTCGATGGTCGGCCACCGCTCGCCGCGCTATGCCCGATTCGGTTGGGCCGCCGCACGTCTGGATGACGCGGCAAACTATGTTCCCGCGCGGCTGACCGCTGCGCTGGTGGTGGTGTGCGCGCCGATCGTCGGCGGATCGCCGTCGGGTGCCGTGCGCGCCTGGCGTCGTGACGCCGCCCGGCATCCCAGCCCCAACGCCGGGGTCGTCGAGGCGGCGTTCGCGGGGGCGCTGGGCGTGCGCCTTGGCGGGCCTACCCATTACCAGTACGAACTGCAGATCCGGCCCGCCCTCGGTGACGGAGTGCCGCCATCGGTGGCCGACCTGCGCCGCGCGGTGCAGCTCTCCCGGGCCGTGCAGGCAGCAGCGACGGCGCTGTGTCTTTCGCTCAGCGCCGCCGTCCGTAGCGGTCGATGAGTTTCTCTTCGACGGTCGCCGGCGCGGGCTTTTCGGCGGGCGAGGCCTGACTCTTCTCGGCGCGGCGCGCCCGGATCTCGGCGTACACGAAATAGCCCAGCAGAATCGGTGCGACGACGCCGAACGTGATCCACTGGATGCCGTACGACAGGAACGGCCCGGCGTCCAGGTGGGGGAGCCCGATCACGCCGAGCCCGCCGGGCTGGTGGTCGACCAATTGCAGATACGACCCAGCCAGCGGAACCCCGGTCAGCGTCGCTATCTGGCCGATGTCGATCGAATACACCTGCCGCACACCGTCGCTGATGAACGACTTCTTGTCGAGCACCGGTGGCTCGGACTCACGCAGGCGCGCCGTGATGGTCACCGCATCGCGGGGTGGCGGCGGGATTGGCGGTACGCGCGAACCTGGTAATGGCCGCACGTAGCCGCGGTCGACCAACACGGTGGGCCCGCCATCGACGATGAAAGGCAGCAGAACCTCCATCGCGGGGTCGCCCTCGGCCACCCGCAACCGGACCACCAGCTGCTTGTCGGCCAGGTAGTGGCCAGTCGCCGTCACGCTGCGCCACTGCGCGTCGGGGGCCGATGAATCATGTTGCGGTAACAAGCTTTTCAGCGGAACCGGCGCCGTCGCCAGGGAGTGCTGGATCTGGTTGTTCTCCCGGGACGTCTTGGTGTTCTTGCCGAGCTGCCACGGCGCGAGCACGCTGAAACACAAGTAAGTGAATGCGATCACCACCACGGCCAGCGCCACCCAGCCCGGTCGCAGCAGGAAGGTCAGGCGACCCATCAGGGGTGTCCATTCTGGGCGAGCCGCTCGTCGACCCAGGTGTGCAGACCCGGCAAGGACGCCTCGATGGCGGCGAAGACCGCTTCGAAGTCGTCGTGGTCGCCGTAATAAGGGTCGTCGACGTCGAGGACATACGCACCGGAGCGGGGGTCGAAGGACCGCAGCATCCGGATTCGGTAGGCGTCGACGCCCAGTTCCCGGAGCAGCCACACGTGATTGCGGGCCAGCGCGACCACCAGGTCGGCCTCGATGTGGTCGATGCCGATCTGCGCGGCGCAGTGGTCGGTGGGGTAGCCGTGCTCGTACAGCACCCGGTTGGCCCGCTCGTCGGCGCGCTTGCCGACATGCCAGCCGGCGGTCCCGGCACTGGTCACACGCACGACGTCGTGCAGACCGCGCTGGCAGATCTGGTGGGCGAACATCTTTTCGGCCATCGGCGACCGGCAGATGTTGCCGGTGCAGACGAACGTGATGTGCAGCTGCGGCGCAGAATCAGACACCCAAGACCCTCCGCAGCTCGGCGATCGTCGCGACATGCGCCGCGCCGTTCGTGGCGGTGGCGTCGGAGAAGTCGGCTTCGCCGTATCCCCAGCCGACCACGACCGCATCGATGCCGTGTGCGGCCGCGCCTTCGACGTCGTGGAGGCGGTCGCCGACCATGAGCACGCGGTCCGGCAGCGGCTGCAGTTGTGCCAATGCGTGGGCCAATACTTCAGCCTTGGTGGCGCGGGTGCCATCGATGCTGGCTCCCGCGACGACCTCGAAATGCTCGTCGAGCCCGAAATGCGCCAGGATCCGGCGCGCGGTCGGCTCTGCCTTGGAGGTGGCCACGGCGAGCCGGACGCCCGCCGCGCGCAGGTCGGCCAGCAAGGGGCTGATCCCGTCGAAGAGGCTGTTCATCGCCCAGCCGCGGGTGGTGTAGTCGGCGCGGTACGCGGCGATCGCGGCGTCCGCATGCTCACCGAGCCCCATCGCGGACAGGGTGTGGTGCATCGGCGGGCCGACGATCCGGCTGGCCAGGTTGCCCTCAGGCACGGCGGCGCCGATCTGACCCAGCGCATGACGGAAGCTGGACACGATGCCCTCAGCGGAGTCGGTGAGCGTGCCGTCGAGGTCGAAGATCACCAGCTGGGGGGCTGTCACGTGGCTATTGTCCTAGATGGCGCGACCTACCATTGACCGTGTCCCGAATACCTGGCCTGTCGCGAGGTCGTTAGGGTTTCAGACGTGGCGAGTCTGGATCCGAGCGCATCGATACCGCTCGCGGCGGCGCGCTACCACGGCGACCAGGCCGCCGAACCGGGCATGCTCGATTTCGCCGTCAACGTCCGTCATGCAGAACCGCCCGCCTGGCTGGTGCAGCGGCTGGCCGCACGGTTGCCTGACCTGGCCCGCTATCCCGGCGTCGACGACGAGTACGCGGCGATAGCGGCCGTTGCGGCCCGTCACGGCCGGGCCCGTGACCAAGTCGCACTGTTGACCGGAACGGCCGAGGGCTTCGCGTTGCTTCCCAACCTTCGCCCGACGTTGGCGGCGCTGATCGCGCCGTCGTTCACCGAACCGGCTGTCGCGCTCGAGTCGGCGGGTGTCTGCGTGCAGCACGTCGTGCTCGAGCGGCCGTTCGGCCTGGCAGGCGTCCAGGTGCCCGACGGCGCCGATCTCGTCGTGGTCGGCAACCCGACCAACCCGACGTCGGTTTTGCATGCCCGCGAGCAGATCCTCGCGCTGCGCCGGCCCGGGCGGATCCTGGTGGTGGACGAGGCCTTCGCGGACTCAATTCCCGGTGAGCCGGAGTCGCTGGCCGACGAGCCGCTGCCGGACGTACTGGTGCTGCGCAGTCTGACCAAGACGTGGTCGCTGGCGGGCCTGCGGGTGGGCTACGCACTGGGTGCGCCTGACGTGCTGGCCCGGCTGACCGCGGGACGGGCGCACTGGCCGGTGGGCACGCTGCAACTGACGGCCATCGCGGCCTGTTGTGCACCCGACGCGGTGGCCGAAGCCGCGGCCGGCGCTCGGCGCCTGGCGGTGTCACGCGGCGAGATGGTGGCCGGCCTGCGGTCGGCGGGTGTCGAACCAGTCGATGGCAATGCACCATTCGTCTTGTTCGCCGTCCCGGACGCTGAATTGATGCGAAAACACCTGCACGCCAGAGGCATTGCTGTGCGGCGATGTGACACTTTCGTCGGCCTGGACGGGCAATATCTGCGGGCCGCGGTCCGGCCGGAATGGCCGGTGCTCGTTGCGGCGATCGCGGACATTGCCCTGAGCGGGGTACTTCAATGACCGTGCGGCTGGCTGAAGTCATCGACGTGCTCGACCAGGCCTACCCGCCCGGGCTTGCCCAGTCATGGGATTCGGTCGGCCTGGTTTGCGGCGACCCCGACGACGTGCTGAGCTCGGTGACGGTCGCGGTCGACGCCACGGCTGCAGTGGTCGACCAGGTTCCCGACGGCGGCCTGCTGCTGGCCCACCATCCGCTGTTGTTGCGCGGCGTGGACACGGTGGCGGCCAGTACTGCCAAGGGGGCGCTGGTTCACCGGCTGATCCGTTCCGGCCGTTCGCTGTTCACCGCACACACCAACGCAGACTCCGCGTCGCCGGGCGTGTCTGACGCATTGGCGCGCGCACTCGGGCTGACGGTTGAGGCGGTGCTGGAGCCGTCGCTCGCCGGGCCTGATTTCGACAAGTGGGTGATATTCGTACCGCCGGCGAACGCGGAAGCGGTGCGGGCGGCGGTGTTTGCCGCCGGCGCCGGTCAAATCGGCGACTACTCGGGGTGCAGTTGGAGTGTCAGCGGCACCGGCCAATTCCTGGCGGGCGACGGGGCTTCGCCGGCTATCGGCAGCGTCGGCGCCGTCGAGCACGTTGTCGAGGATCGGGTCGAGGTGATCGCGCCTGCGCGGGCGCGGCGGGCGGTGCTGTCGGCGATGCGTGCCGCTCATCCATACGAGGAACCCGCATTCGACATCTTCGCTTTGGCTCCCTCACCCGCCGATGTCGGATTGGGCCGAATCGGGTCGTTGGCACAGCCACAGTCGTTGAGCGCATTTGTCTCTCGGGTCAGGACGGGTCTTCCGCAGACTTCGTGGGGGGTGCGCGCCGCGGGCGATCCGGACACGACCGTGTCGCGGGTCGCGGTATGCGGCGGCGCCGGCGATTCGCTGCTGGACATCGTGGCGGCCGCCGACGTGCAGGCTTATGTCACGGCCGACCTGCGTCATCATCCCGCCGACGAGCACCGCCGAGCTTCAGACGTGGCGTTGATCGATGTCGCGCACTGGGCCAGCGAATACCCTTGGTGTGAACAAGCTACCGATATTTTGCGGTCGGTTTTCGGCGCCGACCTTTCGGTGCGGGTGTGCCCGATTCGCACCGACCCATGGAACGTCGACGACCCGGGCGGGAGTAACTACTGATGAAAGCCGTAGTCGCGCAGCAGCGTTCGCTGCTCGAAGTTGCGGAGCTGGATGCTGAACTGTCGAGGATCACGCACCGCGCCAACCACCTGCCCGAGCGTCAAGACTATGAGCGAATGCAAACCGAGCAGGTCGCCGTCAATGACCGACTCGGGGCTCTGCAGATTGCGCTGGAAGACTTGGACGGCGAGGTATCGCGCTTCGAGTCGGAGATCGACGCGGTGCGCCAGCGCGAAGACCGGGACCGATCGCTGCTGCAATCGGTCGCCGACGCCAAGCAATTATCCGACCTGCAACACGAGCTGGAGACGTTGCAACGCCGCCAGTCCAGCTTGGAGGATTCGTTGTTGGAGGTGATGGAACGTCGCGAGCAGCTGCAAGCGCAACAGGCTGCTGAGATGACGGCGATCCAAGCGCTGCACGCTGATTCGGCTGCTGCGCAGCAGGCTCTTGACGGTGCGGTCGACGAAATCGAACAAACCCGAAGGCAATACGCAACACGGCGCGATGAACTCACCGCGGCGCTGAATCCCGATCTGATCGCGCTTTACGAGCGACAGCGCGCCGGCGGCGGCCCGGGTGCGGGGCCACTGCAGGGCCGTCGCTGCGGGGCCTGCCGAATCGAGATCGATCGCGGCGAGTTGGCGAGGATCTCGGCGGCCGCAGAAGACGATGTACTGCGGTGTCCTGAATGCGGTGCCATTTTGTTGCGAGTCAAAGGCGTTGGCCAGTGACGGTGCTGAAAGTAATTGTGGAAGCCGACGGTGGGTCGCGGGGTAATCCGGGGCCCGCGGGCTACGGATCGGTGGTCTGGACAGCCGACCGGTCGACCGTATTGGCCGAGAGCAAGCAGGCCATCGGGCATGCCACTAACAACGTCGCCGAATATCGCGGCTTGATCGCAGGTTTAGAGGAGGCGGCCAAACTGAGCGCCGCCGAGGTCGCGGTGGCGATGGATTCCAAGCTGGTGGTCGAGCAGATGTCCGGGCGCTGGAAGGTCAAACATCCCGACCTCGCGGAGCTCAACGCCCGGGCGCGCGCACTGGCGTCGCGGTTCGAAAGAGTCAACTACACGTGGATTCCGCGGGCAGAGAACTCCTACGCCGATCGGTTGGCCAACGAGGCGATGGACGCCGCCGCAGCCGCGGAAGAGCAGGCGCAGAGCGGGAATTCAGCGACGGCCGCGCAAGCAGGCGAGACTCCGTCGCCACCGGGCTGGACTGGCGCGCGCGGTACTGCCACCCGGCTGTTGTTGCTGCGCCATGGCCAGACCCAGTTGTCGGTGCAGCGGCGCTACTCGGGACGCGGCAACCCGGCGCTGACCGAACTTGGGCGCCAGCAGGCAGATGCGGCGGCCCGCTATCTCGCTCAGCGCGGCGGAATCTCGGCAGTGGTCGCCTCGCCACTGCAACGTTGTTACGACACCGCGGCGGCCGCCGCTAAGGCGCTGGGGCTGGACTTGACCGTCGACGACGACCTGATCGAGACCGATTTCGGCGCATGGGAAGGCTTGACGTTCACCGAGGCCGCCGAACGCGATCCCGAATTGCATCGACAGTGGCTGCGCGACACCGGCACAGAGCCGCCGGGCGGTGAAAGCTTCGATCATGTGAACCAGCGGGTGTGCCGGGCACGTGACCGGATCGTGGCAGAGTACGGCGGCACCACGGTGTTGGTGGTCTCGCATGTAACCCCGATCAAGATGCTGCTGCGCCAAGCCCTCGACGCCGGTCCGGGCATCCTGTACCGACTGCACCTGGATTTGGCATCGTTGAGCATCGCCGAGTTCTATCCGGACGGCGCTTCGTCGGTGCGGCTGGTGAACCAAACCGGATATCTGAGTTAGGGCATTCATGGAGTGGGCGGCACATCACGCGGTGGCGATCGGATCGGCACTGCTTGCCGCGTTTTTCGCTGCGGTGGGGATTGTTATCCGGCAGCGCGCGATCCAAGCCGAGGCGGCCCACCGGAACGACTCGAGCGCAATTGTGACGTCGTGGGTTCGACAGCCAGCATGGTGGGCGGGAACACTGGTTGCGATCGGGGGGTATGCGTTCCAGGCGCTCGCGCTGGCGCATGGATCGTTGCTGCTCGTGCAGCCACTGCTGGTGTCCGCGCTGTTGTTCGTACTGCCGCTGGGCGCGAGGTTCTCCAAACAACATGTGAGTGGCGCCGATTGGTGTTGGGCGCTGCTGCTGACCGCAGCGCTCGCCGTTTTCGTTCTCGTGGGACAGCCCCGCGAAGGCCACTATCGTCCGCCCGTACCCGCGTGGACCGTCGCGCTGGCCGGCGCGGTCCCCGTGGTGATCCTCTGTGTGGTGGCAGCCCATCGAACCGTTGGCCGAACGCGTGCCATGTTGTTGGCCAGCGCCGTCGCGGTGTTGGTGGGCATGATCGCGGTTCTGACGAAAGTCAGCGTTCACCATCTCGCCGTGTACGGATGGCGTGGGCTACTGACGGTACCGGCGCCTTACATGCTCATAGTGCTGGCCGTCGCGGTAACGGTGTTGCAGCAGTCGGCATTTCATGCCGGCGCGTTGCAAGCATCCGTACCGGTCATGCTGGTCGGTGAACCCGTCGTGGCGGTGCTTTTGGGCGTGGTGATACTCGGCGAGCATCTGGCTGTCCGGGGCCCCGGAGCCCTGGTACTGGCGGTAGCGGTAACCGCGATGACCGCTGCCACCATCGCGCTGGGGCGCGATTCTGTTCCTCGCACAACGGAAGCCGTTGACACGACGACATCGATTGCGGATCCGGCATCAGACGCCACGTCGACGGCATAGCTGCCAAGCGGTCGGCCGAAAGGTCAGCGCGCTCCAGTGACGTCGCGGCGCCGTTCAGGCGGCGTCGTGAAAGATCAGTCCCAGCGCGTAGCGCTCGCCAGACCGTACGACCGACAGGCCGTGGCGCACCGGTGCGGCCGACCAGCCGCGAGCCGACCGCACCGGCCGGTCGCGGGTGGTGAACAGGTAACCGTGACCCTGCGGCAATTGGGTAGTGGTGCCGCGTGATTGGGCGCGCGCCCGCTGTTCGACGAGCATGAATTCCCCACCGGTGTATTCGGTGTCCGCGTCGCTGAGATTGATCACGACTTGAAGCGGAAACACCAAGTCCCCGTACAGGTCTCGATGCAGAGCATTCCAGTCGTTGGTTCCGTACTTGAGAACAAGGGCCGTCGACCTCGTTTGGCCGGCGGCATGGCACATATCCAGCCATTCGTCGAGGCTGTCCGGCCACGGCGCATCCCGGCCCAGTCGGGCCCACCAATCCCGGGCGATCGGCAACAGCCGTGGATACAGCGCCTGCTTGAGGTGCTCGATCGGTTCGGGATAGGGAGCGTGGAAATACCGATACTGGCCCGAGCCGTAGCGGCGAGGCCCCATGTCGATAGTGGAGCGGAAGAGTTGATCTCTGGTGTAGAGACTGCGTAGTCGTTGGGTCTCGACGGGCGTCAGCAGCCGGGGCAGCAGCGCTCCGCCGTACTCGTCGACGGCGGCGGTGACGGACTTCCAGTCAGCGGCATCGACGCGCTTATCCCATCGGGTCGCCGGCATCGGATCCGTCCTTCCTTCGCTCCCTCTTCTGTAGACGATAAAGATGCCTCGGATGTGAGGACCATTCTTGTCGTCGCGACGGTATATGGTCGAATGTATGTTCGATAGCTTGATGGTGATCGATCCCGCCAGCGAGGAATCGGCGCTGGTGGAGCGCATTGCCGAGCTGGAACGGCTCAAGTCCGCCGCGGCCGCGGGTCAGGCTCGAGCCGCAGCTGCATTGGACGCGGCACGCCGCGCCGCCGAGGCCGCGGCGGGTGTGCCGGCTGCGCGGCGCGGGCGCGGCGTGGCCAGTGAGGTCGCGCTCGCCCGACGTGATTCGCCTTCGCGGGGTAACCGGCACCTCGGCTTCGCCAAGGCCCTGGTACACGAGATGCCGCACACCCTGGCCGCTTTGGAAGCCGGGGTGTTGACGGAGTGGCGGGCCACCCTGATCGTGCGCGAAAGCGCTTGCCTGGACGTTGAGGACCGG
>DASQSQ010000533.1:0-6763 GCA_035642315.1 Mycobacterium sp. | reverse complement strand
ACCTAATGGACCAGTGCTCAACGGGCACGACATCCCCACCAGCGCTACAGGCGACCTCACCAACCGACTGGGGCACCCTCTACAACTAGAAGTCGACCAACACCACAGGTTCTCACCAGTGCTCACCAGCCGGCGGCTCAGTGATCAGCCTGGCTGGACAGCAGTCACAACGCCGCCAACGGCACGCCGATCGGTGCCCATTAGGTTCTCTAGCCATGAGGCTGACGGTTCTCGGTAGCGGCGGATGGATTCCGACCAGTTCCCGGCAGACAAGCTGCTATCTGATCACCGCCGGCAGCGAAGCTCTGGTACTGGATGCCGGAACCGGCCTGGGCGCGTTGCACATCAACCCTGCGCTGCTCGACGGCGTCGAGACGGTGACGGTGCTGCTCAGCCACTTCCACCTCGATCACGTGACCGGGCTCGGCTTCGTCAGCGCGCGCGGCCTGGGCGGCCGGGAACTGACAATCGCCGGGCCCGGCGCGCAGTCTTACGGTCGGCCCACCCGATCGATCCTGGAGGATCGGCTTCTGGCCTCGCCATTTCAGACGGCCTCGCCGGTGGCGACCGCACGCTGGGCGGAATTGGGTTGGGACACTTTGGGTTTCGCAGGTCATGAGATCGAGACGTGGGAGCAGACCCGGCACACCTTGCCCTCCGCGGGTTTCCGCGTCGGGGACCGGCTGGCCTATTGCACCGACACCGAGTTCGACCCGGAGACCATCCGCCGCGCCGCGGGCGTGACCACGCTGCTGCACGAGGCGTGGGAGCCCGTCGACGCCGAGCGGGGCCACACCTCCGGTGACGAGGTGGGCGTCATCGCCGCCGAGGCGGGTGTGTCACGGCTGCTGCTCACCCACAACCACCCCCTCCCGGGCGTGCCCGAACGCACGGCGGTCGCCGCGCAGGCGCGGTTCGCCGCGGCGGTTTCAGCCACCGACGGGGTGGTTGTGGAGCTGTAAGCAGCCGAATTATGACCACGATTTGGTCACAGCTGAGGTCGGAGAAGTCGATCGGCTACGAGATGTTGTCGCTGATAGCAGCCGTTTTGACGGTTCCGTAAACGCGTGGCGGTTAACTGGCTCACACCCCGTTACACAGCAAGCTGCCGCATACTGGGTACTCAGCTCTATACGTAGTCCGCGCACATTGCAACCCGGGGGTCACGCGCGGCGCCCATGGACAGTCGAGGTTGTGGTGACAGACCTGCAGCGACCCAGCGCTAAGCATCGCCATCGCGCGTCGCCGCCAGCGGTGCAGCGGCGCGGGTTCATCGGCGCTTTCTTCGCGTTGGTGGCGGTGGTCGTCGTGCTGGCGACCGGGTCGGGGTGGTGGATGGCCCACGGCATGCTGGGCGGAATCACCGTCTCCCAGGCGCTGAGCTCCCAGGATCCGAAATCTACTGGCAACGGACAGAACATCCTGCTCATCGGGCTCGACTCACGAAAGGACCAGGACGGCAACGACCTGTCCTGGAACCTGCTGAAACACCTGCACGCCGGCGACTCCGACGACGGCGGCTACAACACCAACACCTTGATCCTTGCGCATGTCAGCGCCGACGACCGGGTGACCGCGTTCTCGATCCCCCGTGACGACTGGGTGAAGTTCAACGGCGTACCCGGCTACAACCACATCAAGATCAAAGAGGCTTACGGGCTCACCAAGCAGTACGTCGAGCAGAAACTGATCAACAAAGGTGTCAGCGACCAGAAAGAGCTGGAGACAAAGGGCCGCGAAGCCGGCCGCGCAGCGACGTTGAAAGCCGTGCGGAGCCTGACCGGAGTGCCCATCGACTTGTTCGCCGAGGTCAATCTGGCCGGTTTCTACGACCTGGCGCAGAGCCTGGGCGGCGTGGACGTGTGCCTCAAGCACGCGGTGTACGACTCGTATTCCGGCGCCGACTTCCCGGCCGGTCGTCAGACCCTGGATGCCGCGCAGGCGCTGGCCTTCGTCCGGCAGCGCCACGGCCTGGAGAACGGTGACCTGGACCGTACCCACCGTCAGCAGGCATTCCTCTCGTCGGTCATGCGCCAGCTTCAGGACGCCGGCACCTTCACCAATCTGGGCAAGCTCAAGGGCCTGATGGCGGTGGCACGTAAAGACGTCGTCTTGTCGTCGGGCTGGGACGAGGATCAGTTCCGCAAGATGGGCGCACTGGCGGGCGGCTCCATCGAATACCGGACGCTGCCCGTGGTGCGCTACGACAACATCAACGAGCAAGACGTCAACATCATCGACCCCGATGCGATCAAGGCCGAGGTATCTGAGGCCTTCGGCGACTCTTCGACGACGACGTCGATAGCCAGCTCGGACGTGCCGAACCCGTCGACGGTGGTCGACGTGATCAACGCCAGCAACACCAGCGGGCTCGCCGGCAAGGTCGCGCGCACGCTGAAGAAAGACGGCTACACCACCGGCGCGATACGTGACCGTGTTCGCGGTGAACCCAACGCCACCACAATCGAATACGCACCGGGTGCCGAGACTGACGCACGCAACGTGGCGACGCTGCTGGGCATCGATGCTCCTGACAAAGCGAACCGCACGCTGGCATACGGGCATGTCGAAGTCGTCGTCGACGACAACTTCTCCGCGCCGACCCAGGACGACTCCACGTCGTCGTCGCAGGACGACTCCATGTCGTCGTCGCAGGACGAATCGCTTTCGGCTTCAAGCCTTTCCGGTAGTTACGGATACCAGCAAACGACCACGGATACCACTGAGCCGACTCCCGATCAGGGCAAGCCGATCGGCGGCGGCGGCGTGCCCTGCGTCAACTGAGGTCGGCCGGATCCTTCCGCAACAAGAACGCCAGCACGGCGCTCTCGAAAGCCTCTTTCGCCTCGATCATCGTCCAGTGACCGCAGTTGGGGAACACGTGCAATTCGGCATTGGGAATGGTGCGCATCGGGAGCAGGGCCATATCCAGTGGGCTGACTCGGTCGTCACGGCCCCAGGTGATCAGCGTCGGCGCCTGCACCCGGTGCATCATCGCCCACGGCTGCGGCCCCTTGGACGACTCAACAGCCTTCATCATCTGCGCGAACGCCGCGCTGCCGTACATCCGTCGCGCGCCGGCCAGTGTCTGCGGATCGGTGGCGTGGGTCCAGCGCTCCTCGATGAGTTCCTCGGTCACGATTGCCGAGTCATAGACCATCGAATGCAGCCAGCGGACCAGCCGCTCCCGGCTGGGCTCGTCGGTGAACTCCTGCAGCAGCCGAATGCCTTCCGCCGGCCCCGGTGTGAGGATGTTGCGGCCGATGCCGCCGATGGTCACCAACCGGCGCACCCGCTCGGGATGAGCGACCGCGAAGTTGATCGCGACACCACCGCCCATCGAATTGCCGAGGATGTCGACGGTGTCGAGGCTCAGCGCATCGACGAAGCGCACCAACCCATCCAGCGCGGTGATCATCGGGTGGCCACCGAAATCGTCACTGACGCCGAAGCCGGGGAACTCCAATACCAGACAGCGAAAGAATTCAGAGAATGCACCCAGCACGCCACGGAAGTTGCGCCATCCCGTCACACCCGGGCCCGAACCGTGCAACAGCACCAACGGCGGCCCGGTGTCGATCAGACCTGCCTCGTGATAGCGCAGAACGCCTGCGTCGGTGTCGATTTCACGGAGCGTGTCTTCGTATGTGATCTGGGCTGTCACGCGTGCGTTCCGCCGTCGATGCGGATTTCGGTGCCGGTGATGAACGCGCCGTCGTCGGACACCAACATGGCGATGACGCCCGCGACGACAGCCGGATTGGCCATTCCCGCGCCGCTGGATTCCTCCGTGGTCGGGAGGATCGGCATCAGCCTGCCGAGCAGCGCCCAGTCCGCGTCTCGAGGAATGTATCCGCCTGTGGCATCGGTGATTCCGGACTTGATGCTGCCGGGCGCCACGCACACCGCACGCAGTCCTTTACTCGCGTACTCGAGTGCCAGCGCATGAGTGAAGGACTGCACGCCGCCCTTGCTGGCTGCGTAGGCCGCCATGTAGGGATGCGCGAACGACGCCGATGTCGAGCTGAAGTTGACGATCGCGCTGCGGGGGTTTTGCAGCAGCGCCGGCAACGCCTCGCGGACCACTAGGAAGGTTCCGGTCAGGTTGATCCCGATGATCTGGTTCCACAGGTCCAGGCCCATCTGCTCGGTGTGCACGGCGCGCAGGATTCCGGCCGCGTTGACCAGCGAATCGAGGCCGCCCAGCGTGTCCACCGCCGAGCGCACGCCGTCGACCACCGACTGCTCGTCGGCGACGTTCAGCTCCAACGTGGTCAGACGCTCGCCGGCGCCGATCTCCCCGGCCCGGGCGCGGGTCTTGTCCAGCCCGTCGGCGGCAACGTCGGCGGCGACCACCGCGGCACCCTCGTCCAGCAGGCGCAGCGCGGTGGCCTGCCCGATACCCGAGGCGGCGCCGGTTACCAGGATCCGGTTGCGTTCCAATCGCTTCATCTGCACTCCTGTCTGGTTCTACTGGCCCATAACGTATTTCAGGGTCGGCCCGGCAGTCCAGCCGCCGTCGACCGCAATCTCCGCGCCGGTGACATATGCGGCGTCGTCGGACAGCAGATAGCCCACGGCGCCGGCGATCTCCTCAGGCACCGCTACCCGTCCCATCGGCGTGTTGGGATAATTGCCTTCGCCGGGCTGGATCCCGACATTGACCGTCATCGGGGTGTAGGTCATGCCGGGGTGCACCGAATTGACCCGGATGCGATCCGGGCCCAGCTCGACAGCGGCGATCTTCGAGAGTCCGCGCACACCCCACTTCGACGCGCCATAGCCCGCAGTGAATGCCAGACCGAACAAACCGGCCGCGGAAGAGATGTTGACGATCGACCCGCCGCCCGCCGAGCGCATCGGCCCGATCACCGCCTGCAGACCGTTGAACACTCCGACCAGGTTCACCTCCAAGACCATCCGGAAGTGCGCTACCGGCTCGTGTTCGAGGTACTGACCGGTCGACACCCCGGCGTTGTTCACCAGGCCGTTGAGCGTGCCGAACTCGGCGAGGGTGAACTGGACCGTGTCCGACCACTGTTCGGGATCGGTGACGTCGAGATGTGTGTAACGCGCCCCGAGCTCATCAGCCAGCTTTTTACCGTCGTCGTCGAGCAGGTCCGCGAGCACCACGTTGCCGCCGCGGGCGATGATGTGCCGCGCGAACGCCGCGCCGAGTCCGCCCGCGCCGCCGGTGATGATGGCAACCGTTCCGGTCAGTTGCCCTGAATTATGTTGCATAGCAATGGAATCCTTTGTATCCGGCGTCGGCTACCTCAGCGCAGATGTCGTTATAGACGGCGAACCCTCCGACGAACAACATGAAGACCCGCGGCTTGCCCGGGACATTGGCGCCCATGTACCACGAGTTGGCCTGGGTGAACAGTGTCGATTCGGCTCGGCGGGCGCACTCGGTGACCCACTCGTCCACCGCGTCCGGACTGGCCTCGATACCGGCGTATCGATGGTCGTCGAGGTAGCCGATGCAGTCGGCAATCCAGTTCACATGCGCTTCGGCATGCAGAACCATGTTGGCCAGCACCGCAGGGGCACCCGGGCCCGAGACGATGAACAGGTTGGGGAAACCGTTCACTCCCAGCCCCAGATAGGTTCGCGGGCCGTCCTTCCAGTTGTCGCGGAGCAATTCGCCGCTCCGCCCGACGATGTCGATCTTGGCCAGCGCGCCGGTCATCGCGTCAAAGCCGGTCGCGAAGACGATCGCGTCCACGTCGTAATGGGTGTCGGTGGTGTTGATCCCGGTGGGATCGATCGATTCGATCGGGGTTGTGCGCACGCTGATCAGACTCACGTGCGGCTTGTTGAAGGTCTCAAAGTAGTTGCTGTCGGTGCAGATTCGCTTAGTTCCGATGGGGTGATCGGAGGGAATCAGGAGGTCCGCCACTTGCGGGTCGTCGATGACCGCCCGGACCTTCTCCTCGTAGAACTTCCGGGCCTCTTCGTTGGCCTCCGGGTCGATCATCTGGTCCGGGAATGTCTTGCTAAACAGCACACCACCTAGCTGCCAACGCTTTTCGAATGCGGCGCGTCGCTCCTGCGGTGAAACCTCCATCGCCATTCTGGTGGTGCCGAGGTAGGGGGAACCTCCGCCGCTGCGCCAGGACAGCCGTCGCCGCTCGTCGTAGGTCGCCTTCACCTCGGCGGCCTGCTCGGCGGTCAGCGGCTTATTGCGAGCCGGAACGCTGTAGTTGGGAGTGCGCTGGAATACGTAGAGCGCGGCGGCCCGCTCCGCGATGACCGGCACGGTCTGGATGCCCGAGGATCCGGTGCCGATTACGGCAACGCGCTTTCCGGTGAAGTCGACAGGATCGTGCGGCCAGTGAGCGGTGTGGTAAATCTCGCCACCGAAGCCGTCGAGTCCGGCGAAGTTCGGTGTCATCGCATCCGACAGTGCGCCGGTGGCCATCAGGCAGAACCGGGCAGTGACGACCTCACCGGTGTCGGTGCTGACGGTCCAGCACAGCGTCTGCTCGTCGAGGACGGCCGAGGTGACGTGCGAGTTCAGCCGGATGTCGCGACGAAGGTCGAACCGGTCGGCGACGTGGTTGATGTAGCGCAATATCTCGGCCTGCGTGGCGTACTTCTCGGTCCAGGTCCATTCCTGCTGCAGCTCATCGGAGAAGGAGTAGCAGTAGTCAACGCTTTCCACATCGCACCGTGCGCCGGGATACCGGTTGTGATACCAGGTGCCGCCGACGTCGGGGCCCGCCTCGAACACGCGGACGGACAATCCTTGGGAGCGCAA
>DASQSQ010000532.1:0-8352 GCA_035642315.1 Mycobacterium sp. | reverse complement strand
CCGGGGAGAAGCCGGGCAATCAAACACGTTGCCGCGGGGCAGCCGCAGCGGGCAGGTCAGCGGCGAAGACCCAGCCGGTCGATCAGCGCGCGGTAACGCTCCACATCGATCTGGGCCACGTACTTCAGCAACCGGCGCCGCCGTCCCACCAACAGCAGCAAGCCGCGCCGTGAGTGGTGGTCGTGCTTGTGCACCTTGAGGTGCTCGGTGAGGTCGGCGATCCGCCTGGTCAGCAGTGCGACCTGCGCCTCAGGGGAGCCGGTGTCGGTCTCATGCAGGCCGTAAGAGCCCAGGATTTCCTTTTTTTGCTCGGCAGTCAGCGCCACGAAATATCTCCATCAATCGGTCCGCGAGGGTCAATCCGGGCTGCGGCCGCCGCGAACTGCAGCACGCGCCGTGTCGTCGGGAAGTCTAACAGCGGCGGACCCGCGGACCAGAATCCGCAGGTCAGGTCGCGGAAAGCAAGGTCCGCGCCCTGTCGGTGTCCTTGTCCATCGCGGCAACCAGATCCTTGACCGATCCGAACTTCTTCTGCCCGCGGATGCGCGCGACGAAGTCCAACGCCACGTGCTGCCCATACAGGTCGGCGGTGGTGTCGAGCACAAACGCCTCGACGGTGCGGGTGCGTCCGGAGAAGGTCGGGTTGGTGCCCACCGAAACCGCGGCCTGGTAGCGCTCACCCGGCACGACGGTGCCGGTCACCGGGCCGTGCCCGAGGACGGTGAACCAGGCGGCATAGACGCCGTCGGCCGGGATGGCCGAGTACATCGGCGGTGCCACGTTGGCGGTGGGGAAACCCATCTCCATGCCGCGACCGTCACCGCGCACCACCACGCCCTCGACCCGATGCGGGCGGCCCAGCGCCTCGGCGGCCGCGACCACGTCTCCGGCGTCGACACAGGATCGGATGTAGGTCGACGAGAACGTCACGGTTTCGGTGTCGTGATGCTCGGAAACCAGTGACATCGATTCCACTGCGAACCCGAACCGCTCGCCGGCGCGGCGCAGCGTGTCGACGGTGCCGGCGGCCTTTTTGCCGAAGGTGAAGTTCTCCCCCACCACGACTTCGACTACATGCAGGTTTTCGACGAGAAGTTCATGAACGTAACGCTCGGGGGTGAGCTTCATGAAGGTCGTGGTGAACGGCATCACCAGGAACACGTCAATGCCGAACTCCTCGGCCAGTTCGGCACGTCGGGTCAGCGTCGTCAATTGGGCGGGGTGACTGCCAGGGTGGACCACTTCCATCGGGTGCGGGTCGAACGTCATCAGCACGGTCGGCACTCCGCGCGCGCGACCCGATTTCACCGCGTGCTCGATCAACTCGGCGTGCCCGCGGTGCAGACCGTCGAACACTCCGATGGTGAGCACGCAGCGGCCCCAGTCCGTGGGGATCTCGTCCTGGCCGCGCCACCGTTGCACAACAGCTAGCCTACGGCGCAAGGTAGCGGCAAATCGTGCTAGAGCCCCAGATCAGGTGAGGATTGCTTAAACTTCCGTTGTGCGCCCTGCTGACGAGCCCAACGAGCTCACCGCGGTTGCCCAGGACTATCTGAAAGTCATCTGGAACGCCCAGGAATGGTCGTTGGAGAAGGTGAGCACAAAGATGCTCGCCGAAAAGATCGGGGTGTCGGCCAGCACTGCCTCGGAATCCATCCGCAAACTCGCCGAGCAGGGTCTGGTCGACCATGAGAAGTACGGTGCCGTGACGCTGACCGAATCGGGGCGTCGGGCGGCGCTGGCGATGGTGCGCCGCCACCGCCTGTTGGAAGCCTTCCTGGTCAAAGAACTCGGTTACAGCTGGGACGAAGTGCACGACGAGGCCGAGGTGCTCGAGCACGCGGTGTCCGACCGTCTGGTTGCGCGCATCGACGCCAAGCTGGGCTTCCCGCAGCGCGATCCGCACGGCGACCCGATCCCGGGCTCCGACGGGCAGGTGCCCACGCCGCCGGCCCGTCAGCTGTGGTCATGCGCCGACGGGGACACCGGCACAGTGGCGCGGATATCCGACAAAGACCCCGAGATGCTGCGCTATTTCGACAGCATCGGCATCAGCCTCGACTCGCGGCTGCGGGTGCTGACCCGGCGCGAATTCGCCGGGATGATCTCGGTAGCGGTCGAATCGGCTGACGGTGAGCCCACTACCGTGGACCTGGGAAGCCCTGCTGCACAAGCTATTTGGATGGTGGCGCAGTAGCGATTCGGCGGTGGTAGGTTTCGCGGGCCTGCGGATCCGCATCGGTGAAGGCGGCATGGAAATGCGTGATGGCCGGCGCGTCGCCGTAACGCGCTGCGGTGTAGGCGATGAGACCGCCGAAAGCGCCGTAGCGGCGCAGCGCCACAAATGCGCGCAGCGCCTGGTCAGGGCCAACTGGGTCGACCATGTCGCGGCGGGCCAGCACTCCGGCGGCGGCCAGCCGGTCGCGCACCTGGTCCAGACCGGGCACGTTCACGACGCGGTGTCGGCTTCGGCAACCGCGTTGCGCAGAAACAATCCGGCCGTCTCGAGACTGGTCCGTCCTTGGTCACGCGGCCAGAGCCAGTAGCCATGCATCAGGCCCGGCCACACCTGTTCTTCGCAACGACCGCCCGCCGCCCGCACTAGCTCAGCGAAGCCCTCAGCGTCGGCACGCATGACTTCCTTTGTGCCGTAATGAATCTGGATTGGCGGCAGACCGGACAGATCGGCATTCAGCAGGCACAGCCGGGGGTCCTCGGCGTCGTGGTCGCCGACATACAGCGCGACAGCACGCTTGGCCGCGCGCGGATCCAGCGGCTGGCGCCGGGTGCGCGCGTCGGCGATGCAGGCCCGGTATGACGGATCGATCAGCGGGCCGAACAAGGCGAGCGCCGCCGGAGCGGGCAGGCCTTCGCTGCGCAGCCGCAAGGCAAGTGCGACCGCGAGGTGCCCGCCGGCTGAGTCACCGGCGACGACGATTTTCGCCGGATCATGGCCCTGCGCAAGCAGCCACCGATATGCGGCGAACGCATCGTCCTCGGCGGCGGGAAACGGATGCTCCGGCGCGAGCCGGTAGTCGATGGCGAACGCCGGCATGCCGGAGTACTTCGACAGATGCGAGGCGAACCCGCGGTGGGTGCGCGCCGAGCAGATCAGGTAGCCGCTGCCGTGCAGCACCAACACCGCTCCGACGCGGTCGTCGGCCTCCGGCGCCCACACCCACTCGCCGCGCACCGGCGAGGAAAGCGGCTTGACCCGAATACCGGGAACCACAGGCGTGGTGCGCGCGATCACATAGTCGGCGGCGGGGCGCAGTCCGGCGAACAACCACTGCTGCGAGATCAGCACGTTGAGCATGATGTTGAAGGTCAGCCGCGAGACAGGCACATAGGTCAGCCGGTCAAGTGCGGCGATCGAGCTGCGCCGCAGGGTTTTCGCCGTCGGCCGGGCGTTCATCCGGTGAGCAGGCCCTTGGCGATGTGGGTGACCTGGACCTCATTGCTACCGGCGTAGATCATCAACGACTTGGCATCGCGGGCCAACTGTTCGACCCGATATTCGGCCATGTAGCCGTTGCCACCGAAGAGCTGCACGGCCTCCATCGCAACATCGGTGGCGGCCTCGGACGAGTACAGCTTGATCGCCGACGCTTCGGCCAGCGACGGGATCCGGCCGGCTTGTGCTTTCTCCAGAGTTTGAAACACCATGTTCTGCACGTTGATCCGGGCGACTTCCATCTTGGCCAGCTTGAGCTGAATCAGCTGGAACTGACCGATGTTTTTGCCCCACAGTGTGCGGGTTTTGGCGTAGTCGACGCAGAGCCGGTGGCATTCGTTGATGATTCCCAATGCCATCAGGGCGACGCCGAGCCGTTCGGCGGAGAAATTCGCGCGCGCGCTATCGCGACCGTCCCCGCTGCTGTGTTGCTCGGTTTCGCCGAGTAGCCGGTCGGGTGTGAGCCGGACGTCGTCGAAGAACAATTCGCCGGTCGGCGACGACATCATGCCCATCTTCTTGAACGGCTTGCCCTGCGTGAGCCCGGGCATGCCGGAATCGAGCACGAACGGCAACACCGGTCGGTTGCGCCGGTCCGCCGACCCGTCGTCGAGCTTGGCGTAAACGATCAAGACATCGGCGTACGGGCCGTTGGTGATGAACGTCTTCTGCCCATTGAGCAGGTAGTCTTCACCGTCCCGTTTGACCGTGGTCTTCATCCCGCCGAAGGCATCCGAGCCCGAGTCGGGTTCGGTGATCGCCCACGCAGCGATCTTTTCGAGCGTCATCAGTTCCGGGAGCCAGCGCTCCTTTTGGGCGAGCGTGCCGCGACTCATGATCGTCGCCGCACCCAAACCGAGGCTGACACCGATGGTGCTGAGCAATCCGAGACTCACCCCGGCGAGTTCGGCAACCAGCACCGCGGCCATCGACGCCTGCGCGCCAAGGCCGCCAAGCCCGCCGGATGACCGCCTCTCGGTCTCCGTTTCTTGCTTCGCCCGCTCTTTGTCCAGCATCGTCTTGACCGCTTCGGCGGCCAGCACGTCCAGGCCGAATTCGCTGAACAGCTTGCGCGCAATCGGATACGGCGACAGCTCGCCGGTTTCCAACACGTCCAGGTGCGGCCGGATCTCCTTGTCGATGAACTCTCGCACCGTATCCCGCATGATCAGGTCGGTGTCAGACCATTCGAACATCATCTGCTCCTGATCACTGAGGTAGCCGCGCGGCGATGTCGTCGATCTGCCACGGACCGTCGGTCTCGATGGTTTCGGTATCGTGCCAGCCGGACAACGCCGAAATCGCCCCACCTTGAACGGCATACACCTTGCCGGTGATCGGGCACTTCTCCGTCGCCAGGTAAGCCACCAGCGGCGAGATGTTAGCCGGGCTGAACAGGTCGAGTTCGCCCTCTTCGGGTTCGGCCATCAACGAACCCATGCCGGGAGTGGCCAGCGTGAGCCGGGTACGGGCGATCGGGGCTATCGCGTTCACCCGCACGCCGTAGCGCTCCAACTCCTCGGCGGCGATCAACGTCATCGCCGCAATGCCCGCTTTGGCCGAGCCGTAGTTGGCTTGGCCGGCGTTCGGAATTGTCACCCCGGAGCCCGAGGCGGTGTTGATCACCGCAGCGTTGGGTTGATCACCGGCCTTCGATTGCGCCTTCCAGTAGGCGGCCGCGTGGCGCAGCATCGCGAAGTGGCCTTTGAGGTGCACAGCGATGACGGCGTCCCACTGCGATTCCTCCATGCCTGCGATGAACGAGTCACGCAGGATGCCCGCGTTGTTGACCAGGACATCGAGTCGGCCGAACTCGGCGATGGCCTGCAGCACAACGCTTTCCGCGCCGCTCCAGGTCGCCACATTCTCAGTGCTAGCCACGGCGGTGCCACCGGCGGCAATGATTTCGTCTACCACCTCGTGAGACGGCCCGCTGTCGGCCCCCTCACCGGCGTTACTGCCGCCCAGATCGTTGACGACGACCTTGGCGCCTTCTTTGGCGAACAGCAGGGCGTGTTCACGCCCGATGCCACGGCCCGCGCCGGTGATTACGGCAACCCGGCCCTCTAGTAACCCCACCTAGCTCTCCTATCTGTCGCTGATCTCGGCCAGGCCGTCGGTGATGACAAGCTCTTCGCCCGCATCGTTCCCTTTCGCCGTCTCGAATGCGTAAGTGGTGCTGCCGTTTGCCTGAGCTTTCGTCCAGATCCGGGTCTCGAGGTCGTCGCCTGGCAGCACCGGTTTGGAGAATCGGACCGCGAACCGCTTGAGCCGGTTCACATCCGAGTCGGCGAGCTCGGTGAGCAGCGCCCACGAGGTGAATGCCATGGTGCAAAGTCCGTGGGCGATGATTCCGGGCAACCCGGCGTCTTTGGCCACTTCCTCGTCGAGATGGATCGGCATCGGATCGCCGGCGGCCGGCGCGTAGCGGAAGGTCTGGTCACTGTCGATGTGCTGCACGACCTTCGCCACCGGCGCCCGCTCGTGCAAACTCTCGTCGAACTTGTGGTCAGGACTCAGTTCGCCAACCGCCTTGCCGACGTTGATGCCGCGGACGAACGTCGTCACATACTGTTCGTTGACCAGCTCACCGTCCTCGGTGCGGCATTCCAGCACGATCGCGGCGCGGGTGCCCTTCTCCAGTCCCTGGTATCCGATCATCTTGCCGCGCGAGACGAGTTTGTCTCCGGGGCGGATCGGCCGGTGGAAGTGGAAGTCCTGCTCCCCGTGCACGACTCGCGGGATCGCCTCGATCGGCATCACATCGACGGCGGGCATGAGCAACGCCTCGAAAACGGGGACGATAGCGAACACCGGCGGTGCGATGTCCCCGCTGCGGTGCGCCTCGATCGGGTCGTTGGTCGCCGCCGCGTATTCCGCCAGCCGCTCCCTGGTGACCTCGAACCGCTCGTCGTCGGTCCAGCGGTTCAGCCCGGTGTCGTCGAACTCCATCTGCTGACCCATGCGTCAGGCCTCAGGAATCCCCGCCGAAGCCAGCGCGTCGAGCTGATCGAGCGTCTTGTTGAGCTGTTTGACGCCGTCCTTCTCCACGGCCTTGCCCAACGCGCCCTTGATCAGCGCGCCTTCGAAATCACCGAACACCGAGAATTTGGACCCGCTTTCGGCCGGGTCGATGGTGAAGGTGAACTGCGCTTTCACGCCGGCCATCCCGGTGCCCGACAGCACCAGGCTGCGCGGCGCGTCCACCGACTCGATCGCCCACTCGATTTTGTTGGCCATCCCGAGCATGACGATCTTTGCGGTCAGCTTCGCCCCCTCGCTGAGCGTGGCTGGTGGCTCCTCCAACCACTTTTCGTGAACCGTGAACCACTTGTCCCAGTTTGCGAGGTCGCTCACGGTTTCCCACAGCGCCTCCGGGCTGGCGGACAGTTCTCGGGTGGCCTCGATGTGTCCCACGGGTGATCCTCCTCAGTTCTTTTCCAAATCGGTGGTTGCTATTTAGCGTTCGGCCCGCTGATATGCGGTGATGACGGCAGCGCCGCCGAGTCCGATGTTGTGCTGCAGTGCGGCGGTGACGTTGTCGACTTGCCGCTTGTCGGCGGCACCGCGCAGCTGCCAGTTGAGTTCGGCGCACTGTGCCAGGCCGGTGGCCCCGAGCGGGTGTCCCTTGGAGATCAGCCCGCCGGACGGGTTGACCACCCATCGTCCGCCGTAGGTGGTGTCGCCGTTGTCGATCAGCTTGGCCGCCTCGCCCTCGCCGCACAGCCCCAGCGCCTCGTAGAGCAGCAGCTCGTTGGCGGAGAAGCAGTCATGCAATTCGATCACCTGGAAATCCTCTGGACCCAGCCCGGACTGGTCATAAACCCGTTGGGCGGCTTGCACATTCATGTCGTAGCCGATCAGTCCCTTGCAGGTGCCGTCGAAGCTGCTGGTGAAGTCGGTGGTCATAGCCTGCCCGACGATCTCCACCGCCTGCCCGGCCAGGCCGTGCTTGTCGACAAACGCCTCCGAGGCCAGGATCGCCGCACCCGACCCGTCGGAGGTCGGCGAACACTGCAGCTTGGTCAGCGGGTCGTAGATCATCCGGGACGCCAGGATGTCGTCGAGCGAGTAGGACTCCTGGAACTGCGCATAAGGGTTATTCACCGAATGCTTGTGGTTCTTGTAACCGATCTTCGCGAAATGCTCTGCGGTGGTGCCGTATTGCTTCATGTGCTCGCGACCGGCAGCCCCGAACATCCACGGCGCCGCGGGAAAGAGCACCTCGGAGATCTCGGCCATCGCCATGACGTGCTTGTCCATCGGCTGGGTGCGGTCGTCGTACATCGTCCCCAGCGAGCCGGGCTTCATCTTCTCGAAGCCGAGGGCAATCGTGCAGTCGGCCAACCCGCCGCGAATCGCCTGTGCGGCAAGGTACAACGCGGTCGACCCAGTCGAGCAGTTGTTGTTGACGTTGACGATCGGGATCCCGGTCAGGCCCAGCTCGTAAAGTGCGCGCTGGCCCGATGTCGACTCGCCGTAGACGTAGCCGACATAGCCCTGCTCGACCTCGGTGTAGTCGATGCCGGCGTCTTCGAGCGCCTTAGTGCCGGACTCGCGGGCCATGTCGGGGTAATCCCACCCTTCGCGGCGACCCGGCTTCTCGAACTTGGTCATCCCGACGCCGACGACGTAGACCTTGTTTGACATCGCACTCACTCCATTCGCGGTCGAGGCAGCGACCACTCGCTTCGGTTCGTAACATACATGACTGAACGTATCTTTCCTAGTGCGCTGGACAGGCTTTATCTGACTGGTGCGCGTCTTGGTGGCGCTATGCCTGGGCGGGCAACACTTCGGCGAGCAATACCCGCAGATGCTCGCAGGCCCGGTCCCAGCGACGGCGCGCACGCTCGGTGTCGCGGTCGACGAAACTCGCCACCAGGATCCCCCGCAGT
>DASQSQ010000531.1:0-2105 GCA_035642315.1 Mycobacterium sp. | reverse complement strand
TCGCCCTTGTAGATCCACACCTTGACGCCGATACGGCCGAAGGTGGTCTTGGCCTCGTACAGGCCGTAGTCGATGTCGGCCCGCAGCGTGTGCAGCGGAACGCGGCCTTCCCGGTAGAACTCCGAGCGGCTCATTTCGGCGCCACCGAGGCGACCGGAGCACTGCACGCGGATGCCTTTGACGTTGGGCTGGCGCATCGCCGACTGAATCGCCTTACGCATCGCGCGGCGGAACGCCACCCGGTTGCTCAGCTGCTCGGCCACACCTTGAGCCACCAGCTGTGCCGTCGACTCTGGGTTCTTCACCTCGAGGATGTTGAGCTGGACCTGCTTGCCGGTCAGCTTCTCCAGGTCGGCACGGATGCGGTCGGCCTCGGTGCCGCGGCGACCGATCACGATGCCCGGCCGAGCGGTGTGGATGTCCACCCGGACCCGGTCGCGGGTGCGCTCGATCTCCACGTCGGCGATGCCGGCGCGCTCCAAGCCGGTCGACAGCAACTTGCGGATCGCCACATCTTCCTTGATGTAGTCCGCGTATTGCTTGTCGGCGTACCACCGGGACTTCCACTCGGTGGTGATACCGAGCCGGAATCCGTGCGGATTGATCTTCTGGCCCACTAGTCTGAGCCCTCCTTCGCTTCCGAAGTCGCTTCAGTCCCAGCGGACTTCGCGGCGGATGCCTTCTTTGCGGGCGCCTTCGCCTCGGTTGTTTTCTCGGCAGGCGCTTTTTCAGCTGATGCTTTCTCGGCCGGCGCCTTGTCGGCGGCCGGCGCCTTCGCCGCGGATGCCTTCTTGGCGGGAGCCTTCTTGGCGGGAGCCTTCTTCGCAGGTGCCGTACCCGCGGCCTTGCTCGCCTGCGCCCGACGTGCGCGGGTCGCGCTCGCGGACGGGGTGCCCCGCCCGTCCTTGCTCGGCCGGCTTTCCACGATCACGGTGATGTGGCTGGTGCGCTTACGGATCCGGAATGCGCGCCCCTGGGCGCGCGGACGGATTCGCTTCGCGGTCGGGCCGCCGTCGGCGTAGACCGTGGCGACCACTAGAGTCGCAGGGTCGAGCCCATTGTTGTTCTGCGCGTTGGCCGCAGCGCTTGCGATGACCTTGGCCACCGGCTCGCTGGCCGCCTGTGGCGCCCAGCGCAAGATGTCGAGTGCGTCGGCCACCGACTTGCCACGCACCAGGTCGATCACCCGGCGCGCCTTCGTCGGCGACACCCGCACAAACCGTGCGACGGCGGTCGCCGACGGAAATTCAGTAGCCGTGCTCATCGCCGCTTGGCCTTCCGGTCGTCTTTGATGTGTCCCTTGAAGGTGCGCGTCGGTGCGAACTCACCCAGCTTGTGGCCCACCATCGCTTCGGTGACGAACACCGGCACATGCTTGCGGCCGTCGTGGACGGCGAACGTGTGACCGATGAAGTCGGGAATGATGGTCGACCGGCGCGACCAGGTCTTGATGACCTGCTTGGTGTTCTTGTCGTTCTGAGTGTCGACCTTCTTGAGCAGATGGTCGTCGACGAACGGACCCTTTTTGAGGCTGCGTGGCATCGGCTGCTCCTAGCGCGATTTCTTGCCGGTGCGCCGGCGTCGGACGATGAGCTTGTCACTGGGCTTATTGCCCTTGCGGGTACGGCCTTCCGGCTTGCCCCACGGACTGACCGGGTGACGACCACCAGAAGTCTTCCCCTCACCACCACCGTGCGGGTGGTCGACCGGGTTCATCACCACACCACGGACCGTGGGGCGCTTGCCCTTCCAGCGCATACGGCCGGCCTTGCCCCAGTTGATGTTGGCTTGCTCGGCGTTACCCACCTCGCCGACGGTGGCGCGGCAGCGCACGTCGACACGGCGGATCTCACCGCTGGGCATCCGCAGCGAGGCGTAAGTGCCTTCCTTACCCAGCAATTGGATGCTGGATCCCGCCGAGCGGGCCAGTTTGGCTCCGCCGCCCGGACGCAGTTCCACAGCGTGGATCAACGTACCGGCCGGGATGTTGCGCAGCGGCAGGTTGTTGCCCGGCTTGATGTCGGCGTTGGCGCCGGACTCGATCGGGTCGCCCTGCTTCAGCTTCGCCGGAGCGATGATGTAGCGCTTGGTGCCGTCCACGTAGT
>DASQSQ010000530.1:0-12204 GCA_035642315.1 Mycobacterium sp. | reverse complement strand
TAAATTTGAAGAATGTGTACGCTACCGAGCACAACATTGGCGGCCAACGACCCGCGGATGCGGTGGTCGGCGGACAGTACCAGCTCCGTCGCCAGGACTCGAACCTGAACTCTCAGAACCAAAATCTGATGTGCTGCCGATTACACCACGACGGACCACGCATCAGCGGCGAGCCGATCCGCTCGCCGTCGGCCGGTCACGGGGTCGGCCGCGCACACTGATGCCTTCGTCAGACTGTAGTGCAACCGATAACCTGGTAGGCGTGGCAGCGCCGGAGAAAGAGGTGCGTGCCCCGCGGGCCAGGATGACCGGCAGTGAGCGGCGGCATCAACTCATCGATATCGCCCGGTCGCTGTTTGCCGAACGCGGCTACGAGGGCACCTCGATCGAGGAGATTGCGCTGCGGGCCAACGTGTCCAAACCAGTCGTCTATGAGCACTTCGGCGGCAAGGAAGGGCTGTACGCGGTCGTCGTCGACCGGGAGATGTCGGCCCTGCTGGACGGCATCACGTCGTCGCTGACCAACAACCGGTCGCGGGTGCGCGTCGAGCGGGTGGCGCTGGCATTGCTGACCTACGTCGAGGAACGCACCGACGGCTTTCGCATCATGATCCGCGACTCGCCGGCGGCCATCAGCTCGGGCACCTATTCCAGCCTGCTCAACGATGCTGTCAGTCAGGTCGCCTCGATCCTGGCCGGCGACTTCGCCCGTCGCGGCCTGGACCCCGGCCTGGCGCCGCTGTACGCGCAGGCCCTCGTTGGCTCGGTGTCGATGACCGCGCAGTGGTGGCTCGACACCCGCGAACCCAAAAAGGAAGTCGTGGCCGCCCATCTGGTCAATCTGATGTGGAACGGCTTGACCCATCTCGAAGCCGATCCGCACCTGCAGGACGAATAAAGAAGCGACATAAGCGTCTTAGCGCGCGGCGATCGCAAGCGCGGTGTAGCCGGGCGCAGCGGGTCGCCGCTTTAGCCGCAGTCGCGCGACAACAGGTCGGCGGTCGTTTCCCGGCGAACCAGTTCACGGGCCCGGCCGTCCCTGACCGCCACCAGTGGCGGTCGGCCGACCATGTTGTAGTTCGACGCCATGCTGTGGTGGTAGGCGCCGGTGCAGGCGACCGCCAACAGGTCGCCCGGGTGCATGTCCATCGGAAGCTCGACGTCGCGGGCGATCTCGTCGCCGGCCTCGCAGTGCCGTCCCGCCACCGTGACCCGCTGCCTCGGCGCGAGGGAATGCCGATTAGCAAGCGCAACAGTGTATTTCGCCCCGTACAAGGACACCCGCGGGTTGTCGCTCATGCCGCCGTCGACAGCGACGAAGGTACGCCCGCCGGGTTGTGTCTTGACGCCGCACACTTGGTACAGGGTGACACCGGCCCGGGCGCTGATGGCGCGGCCAGGCTCGATCACGATGCTCGGCCGAGGGAAGTGCTCGGCGGCGCAGGCCGCGTCGAGCGCGTCGTCGATCACCCGGGCCAGCTCGTCGACGCTGAGCTCCGGGTCGCCCGCCAGGTACGGAACCCCATGGCCGCCACCGATATTCAGCTGAGTCAGGATGACGCCGTGCCGGGCTCGGACGTCGGCCATGACGGCGATCATTCGGCGAATCGCTTCGCCGTACAGCGCGGCGTCGGTGACTTGCGAGCCGATATGGCAGTGCAGCCCGATCAGGTCGAGGTTGGGGTGCGCCAGCACGCGCGCCACCGCCTCCGCGGCGTGTCCACCTTCGAGGGTGAACCCGAACTTCTGGTCGCTGATCCCGGTGGTGATGGCGCGGTGGCCGTGGATGTCGATGTCTGGGGTGACTCGAATCAGCACCCGCTGCGGTCCGTCCGCCAAACCCGCGAGGTCGGTGATCTCGCTGCACGAGTCCAGCACGATGCGCCCGACCCCGTTGCGGACCGCGGCCCGCAACTCGTCCCGCGATTTCGCGTTGCCGTGCATGATGATGCGGGCCTTCTCCACACCGGCGGCCAGCACAGCGGCGAGCTCACCGGCTGAGCAGACGTCGACGCCAAGCCCCTCTTCGCGGGCCCAGCGCGCCACCGCGATGCTCAGCAGCGACTTGCCGGCGTAGACGACCTCGGTGTTGGGCAACGCCGTGCGATAACGGCGGGCGCGACCCCGGAAGTCCGCCTCGTCGATCACATACGACGGGGTGCGAAACTCGTCGGCGATGTCAGTGAGAGGTACCTCACCGATGCAGAGTCGGCCCTCGTCGTCGGAGTGAGTGGTAATCGGCCAGATCGCCGGATGAAACCGCGGCGGAGCCGCATAGCCTATGGAAGGCAGGACATCCGGCAAAGTTGTTGTCATGACTCCAGCGTCCGCGCAGTTTGGTGGGATGCTGCTGCCCTAACGGATCCTTGACAGTGCCGGGCCTGATTTTTGACGAAGTTCGGACCCAAACTTCGGCCCCTACAATGGGGCGCATCATGACCGCATCGGGGCCGGACTGTGTCGTTACCCCGATCGCGGGGCTGGTGGAGTTGGCGTTACGCGCGCCAACGTTGCAACGACTCATCGACCTCGCCGCCGATCGACCGGACGAATTGACGCTGGTCGGACCGGCCAGCGCGCGGCTTTTCGTCGCCAGCGCGCTGGCCCGCCGGGGTCCGTTGCTGGTGGTGACCGCCACCGGCCGGGAAGCCGATGACCTGACCGCAGAGCTGCGCGGTGTATTCGGTGAGTCCGTCGCGATGTTCCCGTCCTGGGAGACGCTGCCGCATGAGCGGCTCTCGCCGGGCGTGGACACCGTTGGCGCCCGCCTGATGCTGCTGCGCCGGCTCGCCCACCCCGACGACGCCCGGCTGGGCCCCCCATTGCGGGTGGTGGTCACCGCCGTGCGTTCGCTACTGCAGCCGATGGCCCCGCAGCTCGGCTTGCTGGAACCGCTCACGCTGGCCACCGGCGCCGAAGTGGCCTTCGAGGACGTCATTGCCCGCCTGGTCGAGCTGGCCTACACCCGGGTGGACATGGTGGGTCGGCGCGGCGAGTTCGCCGTCCGCGGCGGCATCCTGGACATTTTCGCCCCGACCGCCGAACACCCGGTGCGGGTGGAGTTCTGGGGCGACGAGGTCACCGAGATGCGGATGTTCTCGGTGGCCGACCAGCGATCGATTCCGGAGATCAGCGTCGAGGGCCTGATCGCGGTCGCCTGCCGGGAGCTGTTGCTGACCGACGAGGTGCGGGCCCGCGCCGCCGAGCTGGCCGGACAGCAGCCGCGGCCCGAGCACGACGTCACCGGCGGCGTCGCCGACATGCTGGCCAAGCTCGCCGAGGGCATCCCGGTCGACGGCATGGAGGCGTTGCTGCCGGTGCTGAGGCCCGACGACTTGTCCCTGCTGACCAATCAGCTGGCGGACGGCGCGCCGGTGCTGGTCTGCGACCCGGAAAAGGTCCGGACCCGCGCGGCTGACCTGATCAAAACCGGCCGCGAGTTCCTCGAGGCGTCCTGGTCAGTGGCCGCCTTGGGCGGTGACTCGCCGATCGACGTCGAACAGCTCGGCGGATCGGGATTCCGCGAACTCGACGACGTGCGCTCCGCCAGCCGCGACTCGGGTCACCCCTGGTGGACGCTCAGCCAGCTTTCCGACGAGTCGGCAATCGAGCTGGACATCCGGGCCGCGCCATCGGCACGCGGCCACCAGCGCGATATCGACGACATCTTCGCGATGTTGCGCGCGCACGTTTCGACAGGCGGGGTCGCGGCCATCGTCGCGCCCGGAACCGGGACCGCGCATCGCGTCGTCGAACAGTTGGCCGAATCCGACACGCCCGCAACGATGTTGGAGCCGGGAGCGGAACCCAGAGCCGGCGTCGTCGGGGTGCTCAAAGGCCCGCTGCACGACGGTGTGATATTGCCGGACGCGGCGCTGGTGATCATCACCGAGACCGATCTGACCGGCAACCGAGTGACAGCCACGGACGGCAAAAGGCTTGCCGCCAAACGCCGCAACACCGTCGACCCGCTGGCTTTGACCGCGGGCGACCTTGTCGTCCACGACCAGCACGGCATCGGGCGATTCGTGGAAATGACCGAACGCACCGTCGGCGGGGCCCGGCGTGAGTACCTCGTATTGGAGTACGCGTCGAGCAAACGGGGTCAGAGCGAGAGCGACAAGCTTTATGTGCCAATGGATTCGCTGGACCAGCTGTCGCGGTATGTGGGCGGTCAGGCGCCCGCGCTGAGCCGGCTCGGCGGCAGCGACTGGACGAACACCAAGACGAAAGCTCGCAGGGCGGTCAGGGAGATCGCCGGCGAGCTGGTATCGCTGTACGCCAAACGGCAGGCCTCCGCGGGACACGCGTTCGGGCCGGATACCCCGTGGCAGGCCGAGATGGAGGACGCGTTCGGCTTCACCGAAACCGTGGATCAGCTCACCGCGATCATCGAGGTCAAGGCGGATATGGAGAAGCCGGTGCCGATGGACCGGGTGATCTGCGGTGACGTCGGCTACGGCAAGACCGAGATCGCGATCCGGGCGGCGTTCAAGGCGGTGCAGGACGGCAAGCAGGTCGGGGTCCTGGTGCCCACCACGCTGCTGGCCGACCAGCATTTGCAGACCTTCACCGAACGGATGGCCGGCTTCCCAGTCCGGATCAAAGGCCTGTCCCGGTTCACCGACGCCGCCGAATCCCGCGACGTGATCGACGGCCTGGCCGACGGTTCGGTGGACATCGTGATCGGCACCCACCGGCTGCTGCAGACCGGGGTGCGGTGGAAAGACCTCGGCCTGGTGGTCGTCGACGAGGAACAACGCTTCGGCGTCGAGCACAAGGAGCACATCAAGTCGCTGCGCACTCATGTCGACGTGCTGACGATGAGCGCCACCCCGATCCCGCGGACGCTGGAAATGAGTTTGGCCGGGATTCGCGAGATGTCGACGATCCTGACCCCGCCCGAAGAGCGCTATCCGGTGCTGACCTACGTCGGGCCGCATGACGACAAACAAGTCGCCGCGGCGCTGCGCAGAGAGCTGCTGCGGGACGGGCAGGCTTTCTACGTGCACAACCGGGTCAGCTCGATCGACCAGGCCGCAGCGCGGGTGCGGGGGCTGGTGCCGGAGGCCAAGGTTGGCGTCGCGCATGGCCAAATGCCCGAGGATCCGCTGGAAACCACCGTCGAAGGGTTCTGGAACCGCGAATTCGACATCTTGGTCTGCACGACGATCGTGGAGACCGGCCTGGACATCTCGAACGCCAACACATTGATCGTCGAGCGTGCCGACACCTTCGGGCTGGCTCAACTGCACCAGTTGCGGGGCCGGGTGGGCCGCAGCCGTGAACGTGGTTATGCCTATTTCCTTTATCCGCAACACGCCCCGCTGACCGAGACCGCCTACGACCGGTTGGCGACGATCGCGCAGAACAACGAATTGGGCGCCGGCATGGCGGTGGCGATGAAGGATCTGGAGATTCGCGGCGCGGGCAATGTGCTCGGCGTTGAGCAGTCTGGCCACGTTGCCGGGGTGGGCTTTGATCTGTACGTGCGACTGGTGGGTGAGGCGGTCGAGGCTTACCGTGCGGCCGCCGACGGGCAGACCGTCACCACTGCCGAGGAGCCCAAAGACGTGCGGATCGACCTGCCGGTCGATGCCCACCTGCCGCCGGACTACATCCCCAGCGACCGGTTACGGCTGGAGGGGTACCGTCGGCTGGCTGCCGCGGCTAACGACAGCGAAGTCGATGCTGTTGTCGAGGAGCTAACCGACCGCTACGGCACGCTGCCCGAAACCGCCGAGCGATTGGTGGCCGTGGCGCGGCTGCGGCTGGTTTGTCGCGCTGCCGGCATCACCGAAGTGTCGGCAGCGTCCGCGGCGACGGTGCGCCTGGCGCCGATGACACTGCCGGACTCGGCTCAGGTGCGGCTTGCACGGATGTATCCGGGTGCGCGTTACCGCGCCACGACGGCAACGGTGCAGGTCCCGATTCCGCGCGCAGGGGGCGTCGGCGCACCGCGGATACGCGATGTCGAGTTGGTGCAAATGGTCGCCGATTTGGTATCTGCGCTGGGCGGGGGAGAATCGAGCGGGGCTGGTGTAAGGAATTCGGCAGGCGCCGGGTGAGGAGGGGTTAGACGATGACTGTCGTCTTGGTCGACCCTCGCCGGCCGTCGCTGGTTCCGGTGGAAGCCCTCGAGTTGCTGACCGGCGAGGTGCAGTACACGGAGGAGATGCCGGTCGCGGTGCCCTGGACGCTGCCGGCCGCGCGCCCCGCGCATACCGGCGAGGATGCTCCGGTGCTGTTGTCCTCCGATGCCGACCACCCGTCCGTCACGGCCCGATTGGCTGCCGGCGAGCGGCTGATCTCCGCGCCCGACCACCAGCCGGGGGAGCGGCTGGCGGACGCGGTCGCGATGATGGACAAACTACGAACCGCTGGACCGTGGGAAAGTGAGCAGACTCACGACTCGTTGCGCCGGTTCCTGCTGGAAGAGACCTACGAGGTATTCGACGCGGTCCGTAGCGGCGATGCCGACGCGTTGCGAGAAGAGCTCGGCGACGTGTTGCTGCAGGTGCTCTTCCACGCCCGCATCGCCGAGGACGCCCCGCAGCATCCGTTCACCATCGACGACGTCGCCGATACGCTGCTGCGCAAATTGGGTAATCGGGCGCCGGGAGTGCTTGCTGGCGAGTCGATTTCGCTCGACGAACAGCTGGCGCAGTGGGAGGAGCGCAAAGCCTTAGAGAAGAAGGCAAAAAGGGCAGCCTTCTCGGTGCTGGAGGATGTGCCCACCGCGCAGCCGGCTTTGGCCTTGGCGCATAAGGTGGTTCAGCGAGTCACGCGTGCGGGCTTACCGGCCGACCTGATCCCGATAGAAATTACGTCGATCACGGTGACAGCCGACGTCGATGCCGAAAATGCCTTGCGCACGGCCATTTTGGAATTCATGGATACCGTCCGGGGCGCTGAGAAGGCGATCGCCGCCGATCGCCGCGGCGAGAATGTGCCCGCGGAACTGGACGTCGCTGCAGTCGGCGTGATCACCGAGGACGAGTGGCGCGCTCACTGGCTACCGGCCGTCGGCGAGCCCGAAGCCACGGAGGCGGACGCCGCCGATGACGAGCCCGCGGACGAGGCCGTCGACACCGGTGCCGAGGCTTCTGAGGATGCGGCGGACGACGAGCAGCCCGACGAGAGCGGCGACGCTGATTAGGTCGCCGACACGCCCGGTGCGGTGTCCAATCGCCCGGTCGATCGCAGCTGCGGCGCAGATCATCTTGGCTGGACAACTGCGGTTTGTCACACAGCCGGTGCCGACGGACGCCTGACCTACGCAATTCGCGTGGGACCATGGTCGGGTAATCGTGTGTAGGGAGTGTCGTGTCGCCGGTCCGTTGGCTACGGGCGTTCGCCGTCGTCGGTGCGACGGCGCTGCTCCTGGCATCAAGTTGCAGCTGGCAGCTAGGCCCCTACATTCCGAAGGGCGTGCCGCCGCCCGCAGGCGCTCCGGTCCCGCCGGTCGACACCCACGCCAAAGGCCGGCCCGCCGACCAGCTGCACGACTGGGCGGCCACACGTGCTCCGGCGCTGAAAATGCCCGTCACCGCGCTGGAGGCCTACGCCTACGCCGCGCGGGTGGCCGAGGTGGAAAACCCCGGCTGCCACATCGCGTGGACGACGCTGGCCGGCATCGGCCAGGTGGAGAGCCATCACGGCACCTACCACGGCGCGACGCTGTTCCCCAACGGAGACGTGCGTCCGCCGATCAGGGGTGTAGTCCTCGACGGGACCAACGGCACGATGCGCATCGTCGACAGCGACCCGGGCGGTATGGGCAGCGACTCGGACACCGTTCGGGCGATGGGACCGATGCAGTTCATTCCCGAGACCTGGCGGGAATACGGGGTGGACGCCAACAACGACGGCGCGGTCAGCGTGGACAACATCGACGATGCGGCGTTGTCGGCCGCGGGTTATTTGTGTTGGCGCGGGAAGGACCTCGCCACTCCGCGAGGGTGGATAACGGCGCTGTGGGCTTACAACAACTCCGACGCGTATGCCCGTGCGGTGCGCGATTGGGCTACCGCGTATGCGGCGGGTCACCCGCTCTGAGCAGGCTCTAGGCTACTGATGGCAAGTCCGCAGCCCTGACGACTCAAGGAGAACCCAGTGCCGATTATCGAACAGGTCGGAGCCCGCGAGATCCTGGATTCGCGCGGCAATCCGACGGTCGAGGTCGAGGTGGCCCTGATCGACGGGACATTCGCGCGTGCCGCGGTGCCGTCCGGTGCGTCGACCGGCGAGCATGAGGCCGTCGAGCTGCGGGACGGTGGCGACCGCTACGGCGGCAAGGGTGTCAAAAAGGCCGTGCAGGCCGTACTGGACGAAATCGCTCCGGCCGTCATCGGGCTGAACGCCGACGATCAGCGGCTGGTCGATCAGGCGCTGCTGGACCTCGACGGCACGCCGGACAAGTCCCGGTTGGGCGCCAACGCCATCCTCGGGGTATCCCTGGCCGTCAGCAAGGCCGCCGCCGATTCCGCCGAATTGCCGCTGTTCCGCTATCTCGGCGGCCCCAACGCGCACATTCTGCCGGTGCCGATGATGAATATCCTCAACGGCGGCGCGCACGCCGACACCGCGGTGGACATCCAGGAGTTCATGGTTGCCCCGATCGGGGCGCCGAGCTTCTACGAGGCCCTGCGCTGGGGTGCCGAGGTCTACCACGCCCTCAAGGCGGTGCTGAAGAAGCAGGGCCTGTCCACCGCCGTGGGCGACGAGGGTGGCTTCGCCGCCGACGTGGCCAACACCAAGACGGCGCTGGATCTGATCAGTCAGGCCATCGAATCCGCCGGTTTCAAACCCGGCCCCGATGTGGCGTTGGCCCTCGACGCGGCGGCCACCGAGTTTTACACCGACGGCACCGGTTACAAGTTCGAGGGCAACACTCACACTGCGGAGCAGATGACCGAGTTCTACGCCGGCCTGTTGGGCTCCTACCCGCTGGTGTCCATCGAAGATCCACTGTCCGAAGATGATTGGGGCGGTTGGGCAGCCCTGACGACGGCGATCGGGGACCGGGTGCAGATTGTCGGCGACGACATCTTCGTCACCAATCCCGAACGGCTGGAAGAAGGCATCGAGCGCGGGGTGGCAAATGCGTTGCTGGTCAAGGTCAACCAGATCGGGACGCTGACCGAGACTCTCGACGCGGTTGCGCTGGCGCACCACAGCGGATACCGGACGATGATGAGCCACCGCAGCGGCGAGACCGAAGACACCACGATCGCCGACCTGGCGGTGGCTGTCGGCAGCGGGCAGATCAAGACCGGCGCGCCGGCGCGCAGCGAACGCGTCGCCAAATTCAACCAGCTGCTGCGGATCGAAGAAGCGCTCGGCGACGCCGCTCGCTACGCCGGCGATCTGGCCTTCCCCCGGTACGCGCCGGAAGCCGGCTAGCCGGCAGGAACCATGCCCGAATCGAAGCGGCCAGACCCGAAGCGGCGATCACCGGCCTCGCGCCCGAGCCGCGCCGGCGATTCGGAACAGGGCCGACCCCGCAAGTCGCCGGGGGCCCGTCGCGGACCGACGGCATCTCGTGCGATGCCCGAAGTCGTCGAACCGATCAAACAGGCGATGGTCGAGTCGGCTGAGCAACGGTCGGACCAACGACTCGGCCTGACCGCACGGCGGGCTGCGATCCTGGCGGCGGTTATCTGCGTGTTGACGCTGACCATCGCCGGCCCGGTGCGTACCTATTTCGCGCAGCGCACTGAGATGAAGCAGCTGGCCGCCTCGGAAGCCGCCCTGCGGCAACAGATCTCCGATCTCCAGCAGCAGAAGAGCAAGCTCGCAGACCCGGCTTACATTGCGGCGCAAGCCCGAGAGCGTTTGGGCTTTGTGAAGCCGGGCGACATCCCTTATCAGATCCAGCTTCCCCCGTCGGCGGCCGTCCCCGCAGAGCCGGGGAACCAGCCGACGGCCGCGGCCACCAACGACCCGTGGTACACGTCGTTGTGGCACACCATCGCTGATACCCCGCACGGTCCGCCGACGCCCGCCCCACCGGCGCCCGCGCCGCCGCCGGTTGCACCCGGCCCGCCGAACCCGCCGCCGCCCGGTGGTTGATCGCAACGACCTCGACGCGGTGGCTCGTCAGCTCGGCCGCGAGCCGCGCGGAGTGCTCCAGATCGCCTACCGGTGCCCCAACGGCGAGCCTGGTGTGGTGAAGACTGCGCCGAAACTGCCTGACGGAACACCCTTTCCGACGTTGTACTACCTGACGCACCCGGCACTCACCGCTGCGGCAAGCCGGCTGGAGTCATCGGGGATGATGCGGGAGATGACGCAGCGGCTGAGCTGTGATGCCGAATTGGCCGCCGGCTATCGCCGGGCTCACGAGTCATACTTGGCCGAGCGGGATGCCATCGAACCCTTGGGGACAACGTTTTCCGGCGGTGGCATGCCGGACCGGGTCAAGTGCCTGCACGTGCTGATCGCGCACTCGCTGGCCAAGGGGCGAGGCGTGAATCCGCTCGGCGACGAGGCGCTGGCGGTGCTGGCAGCCGAGCCGTCGATGGCGGGCATCCTTGATCCGGGGGAGTGGAAATGACGTGCGTCGGGGCGATCGATTGTGGTACCAATTCGATTCGGTTGCTGATCGCCGACGCGCATGACGGACGGCTGCGCGACGTGCACCGGGAGATGCGCATCGTGCGGCTCGGTCAGGGCGTCGACGCGACGGGGCGGTTCGCGCCGGATGCGTTGGAGCGCACTCGCGTCGCGCTCGTCGACTACGCCGCGTTGTGCGCAGCGAACGGCGTCGACCGGATACGCATGGTTGCCACGTCGGCCACCCGTGACGCCGGCAATCGCGACGTCTTCTTTGCGATGACGGCCGATGTGCTGAGCGCCGTGGTGGACGGCTCCGTCGCCGAGGTGATCACCGGGACCGAAGAGGCCGAGCTGTCATTCCGCGGAGCGGTGAGCGAATTAGACTCCGGTGCAGCGCCGTTCGTCATCGTTGACTTGGGCGGTGGTTCGACCGAGATCGTGCTCGGCACCGACACGGTAGTGGCGAGCTTCTCTGCCGACATCGGCTGCGTGCGGCTGACCGAGCGATGCCTGCACTCGGACCCGCCCACGGCCGCGGAAGTGGCGGCTGCTCGCGACGTGGTTCGCGAACGGCTCGGCGAGGCGCTGCGCGTCGTCCCGGTGGAACGGGCCCGAACCTGGGTGGGTGTGGCCGGCACGATGACGACGATCTCGGCGCTCGCACAGGACATGACGATCTATGACTCTGCGGCCATACATCTTTCGCGTGTCGGCACCGACCGGCTTCTCGAGGTGTGCGATGGGCTGATCGGCATGTCTCGGGCGCAGCGCGCCGCGCTCGGGCCGATGCACGAGGGACGGGCCGATGTGATCGGCGGCGGTGCCATCGTGATCGAGGAACTGGCCTTCGCGTTGCGTGACCGTGCCGGCATCGACGCATTGACCGTTAGCGAGCACGACATCCTGGACGGCATCGCGCTGTCGATCGCCTCGTAGGGCTGCTTATCCCAACGGGCGGTGTCTGATTGAGACCTCGAGTAGGCGCTTCTTCTGCTCCTTGTACTCTTCCTCGGTCAGATATCCCTGAGCGCGCTGCTTGGCGATATCCCGTATCGCAGCCGCGACTCCGGTGACGACGGTCCGGGGCGCGGGCACGACGTCGGCATCATCGTCGGCCGCCGTATCACCAGCGCGAGCGGTCAGTCGCGCGTGGGTCACCGGCTTGCTGTCTTGGCGGTCGTCGGCAACCGGTGGGCCGGCCATGGCTTGGCCGGCCATGCCGGCAATTCCCATCTGGTTGAACGCGCTTGCCGAGCCGGCCTCAGCCTCCGCCGCCGCTGCAGCAGACGTGGGGCCGGTGATCGGCGAAGTCATTGCGACGGAACGTATCTCGGGGGCAGGGACGGTCCACCCCGACGGCACCGACAATCCGCCCATCACTCTTGCTCCGCCCGCGCCGGCCCATACCGTGCCCTCAGGCAGGTTCGACAGCGGCGCCGGGAACTCCACGATCGGCGCCGGCGCACGGCTCGGCCACTCCTCTTCTCCATTCCAGGCGCTGACGTATTTATCGGTATTGGCACCGGTGAGATAGCCGCCAATCCCGTACGGAAGATCCACCGGCGCCAGAAGCCCAGTTCCGATGTCCGGAATGTTACTGAGAGCGCCCGGCACGCCGGGAAAGATTGTTATCAATTCGCCTAT
>DASQSQ010000529.1:0-4737 GCA_035642315.1 Mycobacterium sp. | reverse complement strand
TGAGCCGCGCGCGGAGGGTCACGCCGCGGGTTTCCGGAACGAGATCGCGGCGGGACTGTTCGGCAGGCACTTGATCGGGCGCTGGCGCAATGTCAGCGACAGCTACTTCTACGGTTCGCTGCACTTCGCGGTGCTCCCCGGTGAAACGATGCTCGACGGCTACTACACCGGGTTCCTCAGTGATAGCCAAGTCGTTGCCGAACAATGGCGATGGGTCCGCGTCGAACCACAGTCGGCGGAAGGTGTCGACCTGAACGCCGTGGTGCTGAGTGAGCCGCAGCGCATCTACGATGCCGTTGTCGGGCGTAGCCGCTTCGATGGACCGATTCCGCTCGCGCAGCTAACGGAGAATCCATGAGCTTGGCCAAAGAGGACGTGCGCAAGCTCATCGACGTATACATCCGCGCGTGGACCACTCAGGACCCCGATCTGATCCTCAGCGTCTTCACCTCGTCCGCGACCTACCACGAACGGGTGCTGGAAGAGCCCATCCGCGGCCACGCCGGGATTCGCGAGTACTGGCAGACCAAGGTCGTCAACGAACAGGCCCGCATCCAGGCCGAGTTGCTCAGCCTCTATCTCGACGGCACGACGGCCATCGCCGAGTGGGAAGCGCGTTTCGACGACCTCGTCAAAGGCCACCGCAAGCGGATGCGCGAGGTCGCCATCCTCGAATTCGACGGCGATCGGATTGCCAGCTTGCGTGAGTATTGGGCGTCCGAGCGCGTGAGCTCATGACCGAGCGCGACGACTTCCTCCGCGACCGGCTGGACGGGCCGCGGCCTGTGCCGCCCAGCAGTCCGGCAGCGCGACCGCCGCAGCCGCCGGCCGAGAATCCCCGGTCGGCGCCGCCGCCGCAACGACCCACTCCGCCGCGTCCGGCTGCCGCGGCGCACCGCCAGTCATGGAACATCGACGTTTCATCGGCGACGCCCGAACCCCCGCGCCCCGGTCCCAAATACGGGTGGCAACGCATCGTCTACCGGTGCACTTTCGGCCTGATCAACCCCGGGCCGTCGGCTGCGGAAAAGCAAGAAACCGCCTATGAGACCGCTATCAGGTCGGCGCTGCACGGTAACTACAAGGTCGGCGTGCTCGGCAAAGGCGGGGTGGGGAAAACCACCTTGGCTGCGAGCGTCGGATCGATCTTCGCCGAGCTGCGCCGGCAGGACCGGGTGGTAGCCGTCGATGCCGACACTGCCTTCGGCCGGCTTGGCAGCAGGATCGACCCGCAGACCAGCGGCTCGTACTGGGAACTTGCCGCCGACCGCAATCTGCAGTCGTTCGCCGATGTGACGTCACGAGTCGGCAGCAATTCCGCAGGCCTCTACGTGCTGGCAGGGGAACCGACGGCCGGTCCGCGCCGCGTGCTCGATCCCGCGCTCTATCGGGAGGCCACGTCGCGGCTGGACCGACATTTCACGATCGCGATCATCGACTGCGGCTCCACCATGGACGCGCCTGTCACCCAGGAGGCGCTGAGCGACCTCGACGCGCTGATCGTGGTGTCGTCGCCCTGGGCGGACGGGGCTTCTGCGGCGGCGCAGACGATGGAATGGCTGGCGGCACATGGCCGCACCGGCCTACTGCAGCGCACCGTGGTGGTGCTCAACGATTCTGACGGGCACTCCGACAAGCGGACTCGTTCGGTATTGGCGCATCAGTTTCTCGACCGCGGCCAGACGGTGGTAGAGGTGCCATACGATCCGCACCTGCGGCCCGGCGGCGTCATCGACGTGCGGGACGAGATGGCGCGCACGACGCGACGCAGATTCCTGCAGATCGCAGCGGCCGTCGCCGGGTTCTTCGCGTCACGGCCAGACGAGACGCGGGAGAACCGCTAGCTAGGGCTGGCCGTCGGCGAATCGCGCCGATGGGTCCGCGGTGGCTTCGATCTTGGTGACCAGGTTTTCGTCGATGGTCAGCACGATCACGGCGAACAGCCGTCGTTCGGCGAACGCCAGCAACACCGGTTGGCCGGCCGGGCCGCTCACCACCGTCACGCCCGGTCCCAGGTAGCGCAGCAGGTTGACCGCAACGTCGTGCGGGCCATGGTTGATCTGCGGTGGCAGCGGTGGATCGGTGAGCACCGTCCCTACGCCCCACACCGTCGAGTCCAGCACCGCCGCCAACCCCTGCAGATCACCGTTACTGCACGCGGTGATGAATTTCTCGGTGACCAGCTGGTGCTCGGCAACCGGCACGTCACCCGGTTTCGGTTGCGCCACGGCGAATTTCGCCCGTGCGCGCCGCGCCAGCTGCCGACAAGTGCCCACCGGCCGGCCCACCGTCTCGGCGATCTCGTCGAACGGGACCGCAAACACGTCGTGCAACACGAATGACACCCGCTCGGCCGGACTGAGCCTGCGCAACACCTCCAGCAGCGCCGTGCGCACCTCGTCGTCGAGGGTGACCCGATCGGCCGGGTCCAGCCGACGAGCTTGGTTGAGCGCGGGCACTTCTGGATCGATATCGCCTGGCCGCTCGTAGCGGGCGCGCGCCGAGCGCACCTGGTCGAGGCAGAGCCGGCCGGTTACCACGGTCAGCCAGGCGCGGACGTCGTCGATCGCGTCGAAGTCGGCGCGCGCGAGCCGCAGAAACGCCTCCTGCGCAACGTCTTCGGCGTCTCCGATATCTCCCAGCATCTGATACGCCAGATTAACCAGGTACGGGCGGTGTCGACGCCATGCCTTGGCGATCTGGTCTTCAGCTGACTGCGGTTGGCTCATTCATTCACGACGATCTGACACCAGAAAAAGTTACGCGTTCTCCTCGGTAACTTTTCCATCTTCCGCCCCGTCGTAGATCAAAAGCGGTTTTTAGAACAAAACCATCCTGCAGGAAGGAACCCATCATGACGATCGTCGTAACCGGAGCGACCGGCAATGTCGGACGCCCGCTGGTTTGCGAACTTGCCGCCGCGGGTGCGCAAGTGCGAGCCGTCAGCCGCTCACCGGAGACCGCCGGATTTCCCGACGGCGTCGAGACAGTGAGCTCACCGGTCGACGCGCTGCCTGGAGCCTCGGCGGTATTTCTCAATTCCCGCGCGCTGGGCGACGGCCTCGCCGACGTCGTGGCGCTGGCACGCCGCCGTGGGGTCACCAAGCTGGTCGCGTTGTCGGCCATCAACGCCGACGAAGACTTCTCGCGGCAACCGTCGCGGTTCCGCGGTGACCGCAATAAAGAGGTCGAACAACTTGCCGTCGACTCCGGCCTGGACTGGGTGAGCTTGCGGCCGTCGGTGTTCGCGTCGAACTTCGTCGGTATGTGGGCGGCGCAGATTCTCGCCGGCGACGTCGTCGGCGGACCGTACGCCGCTGCGTCGGCCGCGCCGATCGTCGACTCGGACATATCCGCGGTGGCAGCTCAGGCGCTGCTCACTGATGAGTATGTCGGACAACGGATTCCGCTTACCGGGCCACAAGCTCTTACCAATTCCGAGCTGGTACACATCATCGGCCGTGTGCTGGGCCGCCCGCTGCGCTACTTCGAGGTGCCGGCGGATGTCGTGCGGGAACGCTTCATCGGTTTGGGCCTCGGCGCCGAATTCGCCGACGCCTATGCGGCGATGCTCGCCGACTCGCTGGACAAGCCTGCGCTGGTTACCGGCGAAGTGGAGAAGATCACCGGTCGTCCGGCGACCACCTTCGCCCAATGGGTAACTGAGCACCGCCATCTGTTTACGAAATAGCTCAAGAAATAGACAAGGAAGACAAAACATGTCCGATCCCCGTCCCCCGCGTTACCTCAAGCCGATGAACAAGGTGATGATGGCCGTGCAGAAGCTCGGCATACCGACCGGCCCGGCCATGGTGCTGACGGTGCCCGGACGCAAGTCGGGTCAACCGCGCAGCACCCCGATGACACCGTTCGAGTTCGACGGCGCCCTCTATGCAGTCGCCGGTTATCCCGGCGCGGACTGGGCCGCCAATGCCCGGGTCGCGGGCAGCGGCACGCTCAGCCGGGGCCGTCGCTCCCGGCCCGTCAACATCGTCGAACTGACTGCGGCGCAGGCGCGTCCGATACTTCGGGCCTTCCCGGTGGAGGTCCCGGTGGGCGTGGCGTTCGCCAAACGCTCCGGCATGGTCGTCGACGGCACCTCCGACGAATTCGAGGCGCTGGCCGGACGCCTCGCGGTGTTCCGGTTCGACCCGGTCACTAATTAGCGAGGCCGATGCTCAAAGTTGGATCGGCACATGCTTTTCCGCGCACGCGTCGACTACCGACGCGACGATGTCCTGGGTCCGCAGCGTCTCCAGATCTTCGATGGTCACCGAACCCTTGTCCGTGCGGTGCTGGGCGGCCACCCGAGAATCGCGGAGCCGCTCAGCGCGCTCGACGACGTTGCGGGCGAACCGACCGTTCTGCATCATGTCGATTCCGTGGCTGCCGTTGGGCGCCAGATAGGCCCGCAGCGTCTTACAGGCAATGTTCAGCGCCTCGCGGGCCGCGGGCTCGATCACCGTCGCGCGCGGCGCGCCGTAGCGGACGGCGATCTCCACTAACTCGTCGGGAGCGTAGGACTCGAAGCGCAACTTGCGGTTGAACCGGCCCGCCAAACCAGGGTTGACGGTGAGGAATTCGTCGACTTCCTTCTCGTAACCCGCACCGATGAAACAGAAGTCGAACCGATGCACCTCGAGGGCGACCAACAGCTGGTTGACCGCTTCCATGCCGATCATGTCCGGTCGGCCGTCGTGGTGGCGCTCCACCAATGAGTAGAACTCGTCCATGAAC
>DASQSQ010000528.1:0-11319 GCA_035642315.1 Mycobacterium sp. | reverse complement strand
GCCGAGTACATCAACATGACCACGGTGTCGGCGCTGGCCGCCACGATGTTCCTGGGCGGCTGGCACGCGCCGTGGCCGCTGAACATGTGGGCCGGGGCCAACAGCGGCTGGTGGCCGGTGCTGTGGTTCACCGCCAAGGTGTGGCTGTTCCTCTTCGCCTACTTCTGGCTGCGAGCGACGCTGCCGCGACTGCGCTACGACCAGTTCATGGCGCTGGGGTGGAAGCTTCTGATCCCGTTGGCTCTGGCCTGGGCGCTGATCGCCGCGGCGATCCGCACCCTGCGAAACCAGGGTTACCCGCACTGGACGCCGCTGCTGGTCGGCGCCGGCATCGTCGTCACCGTCGTGCTGCTCTATCTGCTGCAAAGACCGTTTAGCGACAAGCAAATCCGCAAGAAGCGCCGCAGTCAGCCGGTCGAGGCAGCGCCATTCGAGCCGGCGTTTCCCACGCCGCCGCTACCCGGCCAGTCGCTGGCACCGGCGACCAAGGAGGCTGCACATGGCTAGATTCCTGAGTTCCATCGCCGGGTTCGGCGTCACGTTCGGCTCGATGTTCAGACGGCCCGTTACCGAGAGCTACCCGGAGAAGCCCGGCCCGGTGAAGCCGCGCTATCACGGCCGCCATCAGCTCAACCGCTACGCCGACGGCCTGGAGAAGTGCATCGGCTGCGAACTGTGCGCGTGGTCCTGCCCCGCCGACGCTATCTACGTCGAGGGCGCCGACAACACCGACGAGGCAAGGTTTTCGCCGGGCGAGCGCTACGGCCGGGTGTACCAGATCAACTACCTGCGCTGCATCGGCTGCGGGCTGTGCGTCGAAGCCTGCCCGACCCGCGCGTTGACGATGACCAACCACTACGAGATGGCCGACGACAACCGCGCCGACCTGATCTACGAAAAACAGAACCTGCTGGCTCCGTTGCTGGAGGGCATGACCCCGGCGCCTCACCCGAGAGCCGAAGGGGCGACGGACGCCGACTACTACCGCGGCAACGTGACATCAGAAGGCTTGCGGCGCAAGCAGAATTCGGACGCCCCGCAATGACCACACTGCTAGCAGCCGACACGCTCGTCCGCACCTCCACGGGCGAGGCGGTCACGTTCTATCTGTTGGGCGCGCTGGCGTTGATTGGTGCGGTGGGCGTCGTATTGGCCGCCAACGCGGTCTACTCCGCGATGTTTTTGGCGATGACGATGATCATGTTGGCGGTGTTCTACATGATCGAAGACGCGCTATTCCTCGGCGTGGTCCAGATCGTGGTCTACACCGGCGCAGTGATGATGCTGTTCTTGTTCGTGCTGATGCTGATCGGCGTGGACTCCGCGGAGTCACTGGTCGAAACGCTGCGCGGACAACGGGTCGGCGCGGTGGTGGCCGGGCTGGGATTTGGCATCGTGCTCATCGCCGGCATCGGCAGCGTGACGACGGGCGGTTTCGTCGGATTGACCAGAGCCAATTACGGCGGCAACGTCCAGGGTTTGGCGGCGCTGATCTTCTCCCGCTACCTGTGGGCGTTCGAGTTGACCAGCGCGCTGCTGATCACCGCGGCCATGGGCGCGATGATTCTCGCGCACCGAGAGCACTTCGAGCGCCGCAAGACCCAGCGCGAATTGTCGATCGAGCGGTTCCGTCCGGGCGGCCACCCGACCCCGATGCCCGGTCCGGGTGTCTATGCGCGGCACAACGCAGTCGACATGGCCGCGCGTCTTCCCGACGGCTCGTACTCCCGATTGTCGGTGCCCCAGGTATTGGAACAGCGGACGGCCGATGAGCTGGAAGTGCACGCCCGTGGTTCCAATGGTTCCAAGAACGGTGAGTCATGAATCCGCAGAACTACATCTACCTCTCGGTGCTGCTGTTCACCGTAGGAGCGGCCGGTGTGCTGTTGCGCCGCAACGCCATCGTGATGTTCATGTGCGTCGAGCTGATGCTCAACGCGGTCAACCTGGCGTTCGTCACGTTCGCCCGGATGCATGGTCAGCTCGACGGTCAGATGGTGGCGTTCTTCACCATGGTCGTCGCCGCCTGCGAGGTCGTGGTGGGCCTGGCCATCATCATGACGGTCTTCCGTGCCCGTAAATCGGCCTCGGTCGACGACGCGAACCTGCTCAAGGGCTGAATCGATGACAAACTTCACCTGGCTGGTCGTTGCTCTGCCCGCGGCCGGCGCCGCGATACTGCTGCTCGGCGGCAGACGCACCGACCCGTGGGGACACTTGCTCGGCTGCGCGACCGCGCTGGCCTCGTTCGGAGTCGGCGTGACGCTGCTCGCCGACATGCTCGGCCGGCACGGCGACGCCCGGACCATCAGCCAGAACCTGTTCAGCTGGGTACCGGTCGGCAACCTGCACGTCGACTTCGGTCTGCAGATCGACCAGTTGTCGATCTGCTTCGTGTTGCTGATCACCGGAGTCGGTTCACTGATCCACATCTACTCGGTCGGCTACATGGCGCACGACCCGGAGCGCAGAAGGTTTTTCGCGTACCTGAACCTCTTCCTCGCCGCGATGCTGCTGCTGGTGGTCGCCGACAACTATCTCGTGCTGTACACGGGCTGGGAAGGTGTTGGCCTGGCGTCCTACCTGCTGATCGGTTTCTGGTATTACAAGCCGACCGCGGCCACTGCGGCCAAGAAGGCGTTCGTGATGAACCGGGTCGGGGACGCGGGGCTGGCGTTGGCGATCTTCGTGATCTTCGCCAACTTCGGCACGCTGTCGTATTCCGGGGTATTCGGCCAAGCGCCGGGGGCCGGACGCGCTGCGCTGACCGCGATCGGGCTGCTGCTGCTGTTGGGCGCTTGCGCCAAATCCGCGCAGGTTCCGCTGCAGGCCTGGCTCGGTGACGCGATGGAGGGTCCCACCCCGGTGTCCGCGCTGATCCACGCCGCCACGATGGTGACCGCCGGTGTGTACCTTATTGTGCGATCCAACCCGCTCTACAACCTGGCGCCCGACGCCCAACTGGCCGTGGTCATCGTCGGCGCCGTCACACTGCTGTTCGGCGCGATCATCGGCTGCGCCAAGGACGACATCAAACGCGCGCTGGCCGCATCGACGATCAGCCAGATCGGCTACATGGTGCTGGCCGCCGGCCTGGGCCCGGCCGGGTACGCGTTCGCGATCCTGCACCTACTCACCCACGGTTTCTTCAAAGCCGGCCTGTTCCTTGGCTCCGGCGCCGTCATCCACGCGATGGACGACGAGCAGGACATGCGCCGCTACGGCGGGCTGCGTGCCGCGCTGCCCATCACCTTCGTGACGTTCGGGCTGGGCTATCTGGCGATCATCGGTGTGCCGCCGTTCGCCGGCTACTTCTCCAAGGACGCCATCATCGAAGCCGCGTTGGGCGCAGGAGGCGTCCGCGGCTACCTGTTGGGCGGGGCCGCGCTGCTGGGCGCCGGGATCACCGCGTTCTACATGACGCGGGTGATGCTGATGACATTCTTCGGCGAAAAGCGTTGGGCCGCAGACGCGCATCCGCACGAGGCGCCGGCGGTGATGACCTGGCCGATGATCCTGCTGGCCGTCGGCTCGGTGTTCTCCGGTGGCCTGCTGGCCTTCGGCGGTGCCTTGCGGCACTGGCTGGAACCGGTGGTCACGTTCGAGGAAAGCGCGCATGTGTTGCCGACGTGGACGTTTACCATCGTGACCCTCGGCATTGTCTTTGTCGGGATCGGCGTGGCCGTGCTGCTCTACGGCCTGCGCAAGGTGCCCGACACCGCGCCCGCCGACGTTTCGGTGCTGACTGTGGCCGCGCGCCGAGATCTCTACGGCGACGCCTTCAACGAGGAGGTGTTCATGCGACCGAGTGCGCAACTGACGCACTCGCTGGTCGAATTCGACAACCAGGGCGTGGACGGTTCGGTCAACGCGCTTGGCGCGCTGGTGAGCCGGACCTCGGACCGGCTGCGCGGACTGCAGACCGGGTTCGTCCGCAACTATGCGTTGTCGATGTTCGTGGGCGCGGCGCTGGTCGCCGCGGCGATCCTGGCGGTGCGACTGTGGTGACTACTGCGGCGGACGCGATGCAGTGGGGGCACCCCCAGCCGCGCAGCGGCGAGGGGGCCAAAAGCGATGCTGAGGAGCGGCGCCCATGAATAATTGGCCGTGGCTTTCCGTCCTCTGGCTGGTGCCGCTGGTCGGCGCCGTCGTCATCATCCTGATGCCGCAGGGATGGCGGCAATTCGCCAAATGGGCCGGCGTGGCCATCTCGCTGGCCGTGCTGGTGGTGTCGATCCTGATCGCCGTCCAGTTCAAGACCAGCGGCCCGACTTACCAGTTCACTGAAACCCACCCCTGGATACCGGCATTCGGTGCCGGCTACACCCTCGGCGTCGACGGCATCGCGCTGGTGCTGGTGCTGTTGACCACCGTCCTGGTGCCGCTGCTGCTGGTGGCCGGCTGGGACGACGGTGGCGAGCGCTCGCGCGGAACCCAGGCTTACGTCGCGCTGACACTGACCATCGAATCGATGGTGTTGATTTCGGTGGTCTCGCTGGACGTGTTGCTGTTCTACGTGTTCTTCGAGGCGATGCTCATTCCGATGTACTTCCTCATCGGTGGCTTCGGCGGCGGCGCTCACCGGTCCCGCGCCGCGGTGAAGTTCTTGTTGTACAACCTGTTCGGCGGCCTGATCATGCTGGCCGCCGTGATCGGGTTGTACGTGGTGACCGCCGAGCATGGTCCGGGCACATTCGACTTCCGCCAGATCGTCGCCGCGGTCTCCTCGGGTACGCTGGGCGCCTCTTCGGCGGTGCTCAAGGCGTTGTTCCTGGGATTCATGTTCGCGTTCGCGATCAAAGCGCCGCTGTGGCCGTTCCACCGGTGGCTGCCCGACGCCGCGGTGGAATCGACTCCCGCGACGGCGGTACTGATCACCGCGGTGATGGACAAGGTCGGGACGTTCGGCATGCTGCGCTACTGCTTGCAGTTGTTCCCCGACGCGTCAACGTATTTCCGTCCGGCGATCGTCGTCCTGGCAGTCATCGGCGTCATTTACGGCGCGATCGTGGCGATCGGACAGACCGACATCATGCGGCTGATCGCCTACACATCGATATCCCACTTCGGCTTCATCATCCTCGGCATCTTCGTGATGACCACCCAAGGCCAGAGCGGGTCGACGCTGTACATGCTCAACCACGGGATCTCGACCGCCGCGGTGTTCCTGATCGCCGGCTTCCTGATTTCGCGCCGCGGCACCCGGTCGATCGCCGCGTACGGCGGCGTGCAGAAGGTGGCCCCGGTGCTGGCCGGGACGTTCCTGATCGCGGGCCTGGCCACGCTGTCGCTGCCTGGGCTGGCGCCGTTCATCAGCGAGTTCCTAGTCCTGATCGGCGCGTACACGCGTTACTGGCTGGCGGCGGCGTTCGGGGTTACCGCGCTGGTGCTGTCGTCGCTCTACATTCTGTGGCTGTACCAACGGGTGATGACCGGCCCCGTCGCCGAAGGCAACGAACGGATCCGCGACCTGGTGCCGCGCGAAATCCTCGTCGTCGCACCGCTGATCGCCTTGCTCCTGGTGCTCGGGGTGTACCCGAAGCCGGTGCTGGACATCATCAACCCCGCGGTGGGGAACACCATGGCCACCATCGGCCAGTATGACCCCGCGCCGATCGTCCAGCCCGGTGTCGCGCACGTGCCCGGGACGGCGGAAGGACCGCACCGATGACGTCTATTCCTATGCCCACGCCCAGCGTCGAATACGGGCTGCTGTCACCGATATTCATCGTCTTCGGCGTCGCCGTGGCCGGTGTACTGGTTGAGGCGTTCCTGCCCCGGCGAGCCCGCTACGGCACCCAGGTCATCCTTGCCATCGGCGGGCTGCTCGCCGCGTTCGTCGCCGTCGTCATCGTCGGCAGGCAAATCCCGCCGACCGGCCGTACCGCGGTGCTGCAGGCGCTGGCCGTCGACGGCCCAGCTCTGCTGTTGCAGGGCACGATCCTGCTGGTCGCGGTGCTGGCGGTGATCTTCATCGCCGAACGGCGTGACGACGTGAGCGCCGCCACCGGCCCGGGCGCGGCGACCGCCACCGCCCACATTGCCGCCGGGCTGGACTCCTTCACGCCGCAAGCCTCTGCGGTGCCCGACAGCGCGGCCGAACAAGAAGCGGTCCGCGCCGGCGTCCGGCAGACCGAGCTCTTTCCGCTGGCCATGCTCGCCGTCGGCGGCATGCTGGTGTTCGCGGCCGCCAACGACCTGCTGACCATGTTCGTTGCCCTGGAAGTCCTATCGCTGCCGCTTTACCTGTTGTGCGGGCTGGCCCGTCATCGCCGCTTGCTGTCTCAGGAAGCAGCGGTGAAATACTTTCTGCTGGGCGCTTTCTCGTCAGCGTTCTTCCTTTACGGCGTGGCATTCCTGTACGGCGCGACCGGCACGCTGTCGCTGTCCGGTATCGCCGATGCGCTGGCATCCAGCACCAACAACTCGATGGCGCTGATCGGCGTCGCCCTGCTGGCGGTCGGCCTGCTGTTCAAAGTCGGTGCGGTCCCGTTCCATTCGTGGATTCCCGACGTCTACCAGGGTGCGCCGACTCCGATCACCGGGTTCATGGCCGCAGCCACCAAGGTCGCGGCGTTCGGTGCGCTGCTGCGGGTCGTGTACGTGGCGCTCCCGCCGCTACATGACCAGTGGCGGCCCGTGCTGTGGGCGATCTCGATCCTGACCATGGTGGTCGGCACCGTCACCGCGGTCAACCAGAGTGACGTCAAGCGGATGCTGGCGTACTCGTCGATCGCACACGTCGGCTTCATCCTCACCGGTGTTATCGCAGCCAACCCGGCGGGTATTGCGGCGACAATGTTCTATCTGGTCGCCTACAGCTTCAGCACGGTGGGTGCCTTCGCGGTCGTCGGCCTGGTCCGCAACGCTCATGGCGACGAGGACGCCACCATCTCCCATTGGGCCGGGTTGGGCCAACGCTATCCCATTGCGAGCCTGCTCTTTTCGATGTTCTTGCTGGCGTTCGCCGGTATCCCACTGACCAGCGGGTTCGTCAGCAAGTTCTCGGTGTTCCAGGCGGCGGCAAAGGGCGGTGCGGTGCCGCTGGTGATCATCGGTGTGATCGCCAGCGGGGTGGCGGCCTACTTCTACGTCCGGGTGATTGTGCAGATGTACTTCACCGAGCCGCACGGCAATCAGGTGCAGGTCGTGATGCCCAGCTTCTGGAGCAAAGCGGCGATCGCGGTGTGCGCGGTGGTCACCATCGGCCTGGGCGTCTTCCCGCAGCCACTGCTGGATCTCGCCAATCAGGCCGCGCAGTTCGTCATATGACGACACCGCTGGTTTCCAGCGACTTCTACGGCACTGACAACTCGGTGCAGGTGCTGACCATGAACCGGCCCGAGGCACGAAACGCGTTGAGCACCAAACTGATCGAGGAGCTCTACGCCGCGTTGTCCGACGCCGATGCCAACCCGTCGGTGCGCGCGGTGGTGCTCACCGGCGTCGACCCCGCGTTCTGCGCCGGTGTCGACCTCAAAGAAGCACAGCAGCTCGGGACGGTCTATTTCGAGCAGTTTCAAATACAGAGTTGCATCCGCAAGACAGCCGAAATGGCAACACCGATCATCGGCGCGATCAACGGCCCGGTGTTCACCGGCGGGCTGGAGATGGCGCTGGGCTGTGACTTCCTCATCGCCTCGCAGCGCGCCGTTTTCGCCGATACCCACGCCAGGGTCGGCATCCTGCCCGGCGGAGGTATGACGGCCCGGCTGCCGCAGCTGGTCGGCGGGGCCATGGCGCGACGGCTGTCGATGACCGGCGAAGTTGTCGATGCCGCACGCGCCGAGCAGATCGGCCTGGTCACCGAAGTCGTCCCGCACGATCGGCTGCTGCCCCGGGCGGTTGAGCTGGCCGGCCAGATCGCCGAGGTGCCGGCGCCAATCATGGCTGGTCTCAAACAAATCTATGTCACCGGATGGGCGGCCGTCACCGATCCGGCACTCGCGGCCGAACAGCGCATCGCCGGCGCCCAAGAGCTGGACCGCGATGGACTTGGTGACCGCTACAGTGCGATCAGCGAGCGCAATCGCCGCCAGATCCGCCCTCAGCCCTGAAGTAGCGGGCTGTAGTCGGTCGGCGGGTCGACGAGATTCATCGACCGGTAGAGCTTCTCGGTCAGCGCCGAGCTGTTCTCGGCGGCGCTCAACACCGCCTCCCGGAAGTCGAGTATCTCTTTCGACGCCGAATGCGCGGGGTCCGCATTGGCCAAGTAGAGATCATTGAACTGGTTGGACGCCCACAGCGGGCCGACGACCTCGGCGGCGGCGGTGAAGAAGCGCTGGCTCAAATCGCCGTTCGCTTCAGCCAGACATCCCCGCAGCGCAGTCGCTTCAAGCGCGGCCACCGTCATCCCTTGCCCATAAATGGGATTGGTGCTGCAAATCGCGTCCCCGAACACCAGCAACCCCGCGGGAAAACGCGACATCTGCTCGTAGTGTCGCCAGGTGCCGCCGGGATAACGAAAGATAGAAATCTCGCCGATAGGCTCACCCTGCTTCAACGCCCTCAGCACGGCAGGTGGCGCGAATTGCGCGGCCATCCGGACCATGCTGGCCATGTCATCGGGTGGTTCGTTGTGCGCCAAGCGGGCGACGGTGAAAATCCAAGTGTCGTGCTCGTAGACCGAAAACGCGCCACCTGTCGGTCGTTTCGGCTCCGGGACGACAAAGGTCATTTTCTCGCGCAGGATCCCGGTCGGGATGCGCAGCAACAAGCTGGCGTAGTTCGCGCTGGCCGCCGACCGCTCGGCGGCCGGCCGGCCGTAACCCATGCCGTCAAGAAACGCGGGGGTCCGCGCGCTGCGCCCCATCGCGTCGACAACCAGATCGGTCTCCAGCGTCCGCTCGGCGCCGCTGTCGCGGTCGACGATGTGCGCACCGGTGACGCGTTGTGGATTCGGGGTGATCGGTTCGACGAAGTCGTGTCCATCCAGGATTTCGACGTTCTCGATGGCGCCGACTCGCCGCCGCACCTGGGATTCCAACAATGGACGGCTTAGCAGGTGGATGACCACCGCTGCCGGGTCTTTGAATTTGCCGGATCTGTTTAGTTCGTGGCCAGACACCCGGATGGACACCTGAGAAAGGTCGCCGTCGTCGCACACCGTTGCGCCGGCGTCGACGAGTTCGCCTCGTATACCGGGAAATAACCCCTCCAGCTCCTGCGCACCACGACTCCACAACGCGTGGAATTGCCGGCCCTGCGGAACCCCGCGCCGGTGGTCTGGAGTGTCCGGCAACTTGTCGCGTTCGACCACCGTCACCGTCTCGTAGAAGTCAGCGAGCACCCGAGCGGCGAGCAGTCCACCCATCCCCGCCCCACAGACAACCGCCCGCTCGCCGAGCTTGCTCAACCGACACTCCCTTCGCTGAGGAGGTATCACCCACCCTGATACGAGCCTCGCAAAGGCCGCTCGGCTTCACTCTGCCCCGCTCCACGCCGATGGCCGCTATGCGGGCTTACCGTACAGAAGTAGTTCGAAAATTAGGCCGAAACGCCGAGGCAGCCAATCACGGCCGGTTGCAAAGAAATCCGGATTACCGGAAGTATTTCCGCTAGATCTTGGAGCCCGCGACGACGAGATCACCGAATGCGACGGCCGCCAGATCGGGCCGCAACACGCTGAGTTCCTCGAGTTCCTCGTCGGCCCGGCGCTCCACCAGCAAAGGAATGAAACCGCGCACCCGACTGCTTCGGAACCGCGCATAAGCGTGCTGAACCACGGCGGCGATGTGACCGTGGGGAAGATCCGCGTATTTCTTGGCGAGGCGTTGCTCCACTTCGCCGATCAATACCCGCTCTTCTTGAGGCACCCCGATATTGTTGCCCTGATCCTGACCAGTGGTCAAGACGCCTGGCGTAAACGATTTGTTGTGTAAATCGATGGAGAAAAACACTTTTGCGGCAACGGGTTTGCGAGTATGGTACGTCCGAGGGCCGCGCATCGGACCGGGGTTTTTTATGGATGTTTTACGGCCCCGATTCCCTCGACGCGGTCGCGTCCAACCCGGGTCAGTTTCGTAGAAACGGCCGGGTAGCCAGCAAATAGACCGCGAACGCGGCCAACGGGGCGAGCAACGGCAACCACGGCAGCTGCAGTGGAAATGCCGTGGCAACCACGCCGGCAAACGCGAATCCCACGGCTCCGACCAGCGTTGCTCCGCTGACACCGTCCAGGCCGGCACCGCTGCCGGCCGCGTGCCGCAGCACCAGATAAATGGCCGCGGACAGTCCGGACACCGCGGCCAGTGTCGCCGCGGGGTTCGACAGCGCGATCACCATGACGGTAAGCAGCACCGCAAGCGTGGCGACCGGGCGAAACAGGGTTCCGGCCACCACCGCGACCAGCGCCGACACCGCCGCGACGAGGACCGGACCGTGCGATCCGATCCCTACCGCCCCGACCATCAAGAAGCCGCAGGCCGCTGACAACGTGGCCAAGATGCTCGCCGCCAGCTGCGGGCCGGGCCTCATGATCGGCGTCCCGCCAGCGGGCGGCGGCGATCGGGCACGGCACGCATCGATTGGTCCAGGGTGCGATCGGCCTGCCAGGCCACGACGTCGACGCCGACGGTACTCATGTCGCGATACATCGCCGACCGCTGCAACGCCCACATCCGGTCCACCAAAGCGTCCTGCTGAGCTGTGAACGGGGAACCCTGCAGCACGTCGACCGCCACCACGACATGCCCGCGTCTGCGCAGATCGATCAGTGACAGCGCGAATTCAGTGTCGAGCAGCGTAGAGAACGCGACGACGATCGCGCCCGGCGGAATCGCTGCACGCGGAGCCAATGTTCCTGTGGTGGTTTCGAATTCGTCACCGGCGGCCAGCACAGTGTCAAGCACCCGATAGAACTGACGTTGGCCGATGTCTGCGCCCAGCCAGCGTGGCCGACGACCACCGAGCGCGACGATGCCCGCGCGGTCACCGTTGCGCAGCGCGGTCTGGACCACCTGCGCGGCGCCGCGCACAGTCCGCTCGGTGGATTCCGTCGCCGGGCCCGCGGGCTGCGGATAGCCGTCGATGAGCACCACCACGTCGGCGGACCGGTCAGTCAGCCGCTGCGTCACATGCAGGCGCCCACGGCGGGCGCTCACCGGCCAGTTGACGGTGCGCAGCTGGTCACCGGGCACGTAGGTCCGAATGTCGGCGTACTCGACACCGCGGCCGATGTGCCTGGTGAGGTGGGTGCCCAAACGATCGAGCAGCTCGGTCTGGGGGAGTGCCGTCGCTTGCGGCGGCGTCATCGGAAACACCGTCACATCGGCGGCGTCGACGGTCCCCGTCGCGGTCAGCAACCCGCCATGCGCGACG
>DASQSQ010000527.1:0-5085 GCA_035642315.1 Mycobacterium sp. | reverse complement strand
CGCGCCATCTCAGCGCCCTGGTCCCAGGTCAGCGAGCCGCGCAGGTGAGCCGGCAGCGTTGAAATGGTCGCGATTAGGCCGTCACGAACAGCCTCGGCGTGGTGGCCGTGCGGTAGGTGCACCAGCATGGTGTAACGGGTGGCTCGTTCAACAAGGGTGGCGATCGCGGTCTTATTACCCTCGCCCATGATGAGGTCACCCTCCCAGTGCCCGGGTACCGCGCGGTCCTCGATCTCAGCGGGCCGGTCGCTGATCATGATCATCGGATCGATGAAACGGTGCGTACGCTGATCGGGGCTGCGATGCGGTCTGCGTCGCGTGCGGCCAGATCGAAGTGCTTGGGCCACTTCTCGTTTGAGTCCACCACGGGCTTGGAAATACAGCGCCTGGTAGATCGTTTCGTGGCTCACCCGCATGCCCTCGTCGTCCGGGAAATCTTTGACGAGGCGATGGGAGATCTGTTCGGGCGACAATCGCCGCGATAACCCGTCTTGCACCGCCTGACGCAGATTGTGGTTGATGACCAGTTTGGACTGTTTCAGGCGAGCGCGGGCCGCCGCTGCCGCGGCGTGGGCCCGATAGGGCAAGTACAACCCGTCGACGCTGCGGTCACGGATTTCTCGCCCCACCGTCGAGGTGTGCTTGCCGATCCCGGCGGCGATCACCGTCAGCGTCTGTCTGGCCGCCAGCCCATCGGCAATGGCGAGTCGATCCGCCAAGCACAAATACCGGCTGCTGATCTCCGGCACGCCAGCAGCCACACACTCGGACCTGTTGATATTCACCGACTGTGTGTATCGCGTGCCGGTCGTGTAATCGATGACCGTGCCATCGGCAAGCACCCGCGTGTTGCGGACTTTGCGGATCCCATCGCGCCAATCACGGCCGGTGCGTTCATGCACACCGACTTCACGGGCAGCACGCGTGGCTGACCACCCCGAGGCGAGCAGTTCGAAGAACCGGCGTTTGGCCTTCGCCTTCCCCACCGGTTGCCGAACCGACGAGACCAAACCCTTGGCCACCAACAGCCGCCGCGCAACGCCGTGTGACACTCCCGCGGCCTTCGCGGCCTGATTGATCGAGCCGGTTGCAGTGAACACCGCCGCCACCTGGGCAGCGTCGATATCGCCACCGGTCCGTCGTGCCGACCCCGCCGGGCGGCCCGCCGCACGCAGGATGGCATAACAGCGCCCCGGTGAAATACCCAGCGATGCAGCCGCCTCTTTGACTGATACGCCGGCATCGACCAGCTTTGCTAGCCGATCCCCAAACCGAACACAATCCTCCGAAAACGACACGGTCGCCGCAACCTCTCAAATCGAGAGTATTGCGACGACCGCGTGAACCCGCCCTTCTCCGGGGGCCGTTTTCATGCCCTTTGGACACGGATTTGGACACATTAGCTAGGGTTGCTAGTTAGCTGACACGCGCCTTGGTCGCTGGATTCCCCCCTTTTGTCGAGGTTGATGCCACCCCTTTGTTCCGCGGCGTTCCGGTCATCGGGTTGCTAAAACGCGATTTACTCAGAAGTTCGCTGCTAGATCGCTGAAAGTCGGTTGCGCAGGAGGCTCGAGCTGCGCCCTTGGTCCCGGGCGATGCCGGACGGGTGGGACGCAGATTCAGGTCAGGGGAGGGCGGCATGCCGGAGCCATTGCCGGTCTTGGCGAACCTGAGCGGCTCCGCACACGGGCAATGGATGCACCGACCGCAGCGAGGTCAGGTCAGTTGAATCGTTGAGCCACTAGGGCGTCCCCGACCCCGCCGCATAATCGTCGTGTCGCGCGTTCACGGAACGCCGGTCTAGCCGGGCATGTCATGTATTAGACTGCGGCGCAAACGATCTGGCGTGTGGTCGGGTTTGCTTGTCCGCAATCAGTTCTCCAAGAAAGGTGCCCTGACCTGGACGCGTATCGCGGCGCGTCGTGTTAAAGACCTGCGCACATACCCGCATGGCCGTGCTAGTATGTGCACTATGACTGGGTCGGCTGCTCCCGCGCTAGGCGCTCTGCTGGCTAAACACCAGATTGATCTGACCGTCGAAGAGGTCCTCGACGAGCTGGACTCCGCATTTGCGGCAATCCCCGGGGCAACCACCCTGTCGAAGACGGAAGTGGACTTCCTTCGCACGCACGCCGAACCCGGCGCAGCAGCGGTGATCGATGCATGGTCGGCGGACAACGAACGTCAGGCCCGCGCCCGCATTGCGTTGCGGCAACTCACCAGCGCGCTCTCAGGATCGGTCAGCATCAAAGAAGCCGCCGCGATCCTCGGCGTCGACCGGTCCCGCGTGTCGCGGCGCATCACCGGAAAAGCGTTATGGGCCTTCGATCTGCAAGGAAGCCGGCGCATCCCGAAATGGCAGTTCCTGGGCGATGAGCTGCTTCCCGGCTTGGACGTGCTCGTCCCTGCCATACCGCGTGGCGCCACCCCCGCGGTGCTGGATGCGTTCATGTACACCCCGCAGCCCGACTTCGACGACCGCACGCCGATCGAGCATCTGGCCGCCGGCGGCGACCCCGGGTTGGTTGCCGGATTCATGGCCGATCTCGGGCGCTGGTGAGCCCGCGGCCCAAACCGAAGGCGCCACGAACGCCCCCAGAGCAGCTCATCAGGGAACCTGACGACAGCGCCGATTACACCGGCACGCTATGGCGGGTGCACCGCACCGAAGGCGAGCACGTGCTGCCCTGGAACAAGCTGCGCAGCTATGGGCCGCTGCCCTCGATGCGTTGGGAGCCACACCCGGGCCCTGATCCCAGCTCGAGGGCTCAGGGCGTCCTGTACGCCGCAGCCGATGTCGCAACCAGCCTCGCCGAGGTCTACCAAACAACGCGCGTGATCGACACCCGCGCCGGCGCTCCGACGCTCACCGCCTGGCAACCCCAACGCAGACTGCGTCTGCTCGACTTGTCCGGAACGTGGCTGCTCCGCAACACCGCTTCAGCTGCATTGCTGGCCGCACCCCGATCCATCTGCCGACGGTGGGCCCACGCTATCTACACGACCTGGCCTGAACTCGACGGTCTATACGTCCCGTCCACGATGACTGGGCGCCCGAACATTGTGCTGTGGAACGCCGCCGCGGACTCGATACCCCCGATGCCGTCATTCTCCCGCCCGCTCAGTCACCCGCTCGTGTGGTCGATCGCGCAAGCGGCAGCCGCCGAGATCAGCTACCGCATCCTGTGAGTATCCATCGAGGCTGCCAACTGATCATCTACTGAAGTCGAGGACGACGCGACCGCGCAGGCCGCCAGCTTCGACGAGGCGGTGTGCCTCGGCGGCTCGCTCGGCCGGAAAGACCCGGGCCACCCGGAGAGTCAGGACGCCGTCCTCGACCTGTTGGCGCAGCAGGTCGAGGGCGGCGGTGTTGGTCACCTGCTGAGGCACGAAGACCTTGCCGACGGTGATGCCGCGGCCAGGTTCGCCGTCCCAGCCGCGCAAGACGGCCAGGGCGCCGTGGTCGCGGATGGCGGGGACCACGGCCTCATCGAGCACGGCGGCGTCGACCAGGCCGTGCACCCCGTTGGGGACGAGGGCGCGTATCCGGTCGGCGAACCCCTCGCCGCGGCGCACGATCCGGTCGGCACCGAGCCGGCGTACCAGTTCCTCGTCGGCCTCGGCTGAGTCGGCGATGACGTGTAGGCCGTCGGCCTTGGCGAGTTGGACGGTGTAGCCGCCGACGGCGCCGACCGTACCGGCGACCGCGACGGTGGAGCCGGTCGGCAGGTCGAGCAGGTCCAGGGCGGTGCGGGCGGTGAGCCCGTTCATCGGCAAGGTCGCGGCGGCCGCGAAGTCGGTGCGGGCGGGCATCCGGACTACCGACTCGGCCGCCACCACCAACTCATCGGCGTAGGCGCCTCCATGCGGGTCAGTCGCCACGGCGACGGCGATGACGCCGTCGCCGACCTGCCAGCTCACGCCGTCGCCGACCTCGCTGATCACCCCGGCCGCCTCCATGCCCGGTACGTAGGGTTCGGCCCGTCCGGGCACAGGGAAGCCTTGGTAGCCCTTGCGTAGGCCGATGTCGGTCGCATTGACCGTGGCCGCGTGGACTCGGATACGCACTTCCCCGGCTCCGGGGTGAGGCTCGGGAACATCCAGGACCTGAAGCTTTTCCGGACCTCCGAAGGAAGTCACCCCGACGATGCGCATGGTGCCGATCTACCTCTCATACGTTGATCTGAATGCCTGATTGACTGGGACTTTCGAGCTTCTCTGGATCCGCGAGGGCGACCCGCTGCGCAGGCGGGGCGCCTGGGTCAACGGGCGCGATTCCGACTGCGGCCTGGTCGAGGCACTCGTGGGTCATTGCCAAGAACTCGGTGACGTCAGCGTCGGGGCCCCAGGACGTGAAGGAAGTGAGCACTGCGGCCAGCGGCAGGTTGATCAGCAGCCGTCGTGTTGCGAATGCGGATGGCGATCACGAGTAATTCGATCAGGCCGTCGAATCGTTGGTTAGCAATTGGCGTAGGACGAGGTGCGTGGTTCGGACGACGGCGTCGCGATCCAGACAGGGGTTGTGGACGGTCCGATAGATCAGCCCGTAGAAGGTGGCGGAGATGGCCTCCACCCGGTCGGCGACCTCGCGCTCACCGAGGCCGGCTAGCCGCACCGAGACCACGTGGGCCAGGCGATGGCGGGAGGCCGCATCCGCGGTATGCAGCTTTTCGGCAATCCGTGGATTGCGCGCGGCCTCGGCGAGGACTTCGAGCGCCAGGGGCAGCGTGTCCCGATCGAGGCGGCGGTCGACTATCGCATCGAGCCGGTCCATGAGCGTCGTCAGCACGTCGCCGCTGGGGTAGACCTCGTCCAGCAGGCCAGATAACTCTTCCATTTCGCGGTCGACGAGGGCCTCGATGATGGCGTCCTTGTTCTGGAAGTAGTGGTAGATGTGACCGACGCTCATGCCCGCCCGCTTGGCGAGCTCGGCCATGCTCGACCCGTGGAACCCGTTCTCGCCGAATAACTTCGCGGCCGCCGACAAGATCTGGTCGCGCCGAGCACGGCTCCGCAGGATAGCGGCGGACGGTGCGGGCTCTGTGGCTGCTGGCATGGCTTTCCTTTTGTGGTGCCGGGAGGAGG
>DASQSQ010000526.1:0-7124 GCA_035642315.1 Mycobacterium sp. | reverse complement strand
TAGCCGATCCCCAAACCGAACACAATCCTCCGAAAACGACACGGTCGCCGCAACCTCTCAAATCGAGAGTATTGCGACGACCGCGTGAACCCGCCTTCGGTGTGGGGGCTTTTGCATTCGTTTGAGCCGAGGTTTTGCCATCAGCTGACGACGGGCTACTCGTCGCCGGCTTCCAGCACCACCATGGCGCGCGGACCTACCCGCACAGCAGTGCCGGCCCGAATCGGTTCTCGGCCTTCTGGATTCGGTGTTTCGGTAGCAGTGTCGACGACGGCCAGCCACGCACGGCCGAGCTCCTCGGGTGGCAGGCTGAACTCGATCGGCTCGTGATGCGCGTTGAAGCACAGAAAAAACGAACTGTCGGTTACCCGCTGTCCGCGGGCGTCGAGATCGGGGATGCCTAACCCGTTCAGATAGACCGCGACCGATTTGCCGAGGCCCGAACCCCAGTCTTCGTCGCTCATTTCGGAGCCATCCGGCCTGAACCATGAGATATCCGGCTGTGCCACGGTGCCACGTCGGCGTACCGGCACTCCTCTGAAGAACCGGCGACGGCGAAACACCGGATGCGCGGCCCGTAGGGCCGATACCGACCGGGTGAACTCCATCAGCTCGACGTCCGCCTTATCCCAATGCACCCAGGTGATCTCGTTGTCCTGGCAGAAGCCGTTGTTGTTGCCGCCTTGACTGCGGCCGAGTTCGTCGCCGTGCGATATCATCGGAACTCCCTGTGACAGCAGCGTTGTCGCGAGAAAGTTGCGCTGCTGACGGGCGCGCAACGTATTGACGTCCGGATCGTCGCTCGGACCCTCGATGCCGCAGTTCCAGGACTTGTTGTTGCTCTCGCCGTCGTTATTGTCTTCTTTGTTGGCCTCGTTGTGTTTCTCGTTATACGAAACCAAGTCGCGCAGCGTGAAACCGTCATGCGCGGTGACGAAGTTGATCGACGCCACCGGGCGCCGGGCGGTGTCCTCGTAGAGGTCCGCCGAACCGGTCAGCCGGGAGGCGAACTCGCCGAGCGTTGCCGCCTCGCCGCGCCAGTAGTCGCGAACTGTGTCGCGGAATTTGCCGTTCCACTCGGTCCATTGCGGCGGAAAATTTCCGACCTGATAACCGCCCGGCCCCACATCCCAGGGCTCGGCGATCAGTTTGACCTGACTCACCGTCGGATCCTGTTGCACCAGTTCGAAAAACGCTGACAGGCGATCGACGTCGTAAAATTCGCGGGCGAGCGTTGACGCGAGGTCGAATCGAAAGCCGTCGACATGCATCTCGGTCACCCAGTACCGCAATGAGTCCATGATCAGTTGCAGCGTGTGCGGGTGACCGACGTTGAGGCTGTTACCGGTACCGGTGTAGTCCATGTAGTACTGCCGGTCGTCATCGACCAGCCGGTAATACGCCGCATTATCGATGCCTCGCATCGACAACGTCGGGCCCAGGTGGTTTCCTTCCGCGGTGTGGTTGTAGACGACGTCGAGAATGACTTCGATGCCTTCCTCGTGCAGGGCGCGGACCATCGTCTTGAACTCTTGCACCTGACCCCCGGGAGTGGTGCTGGAGCTGTACTTGAAGTCAGGGGCGAGGAAGCCAACTGTGTTGTAGCCCCAGTAGTTTGACAGACCCTTGTCCACCAACGTCGAGTCGTTTGCGAAGTGGTGCACCGGCATCAGCTCGATCGCGGTGACGCCCAGACTTTTCAGATGTTCAATGATCACCGGGTGGGCGATGCCGGTGTAGGTGCCGCGCATCCGCTCCGGGATGTCGGGATGCAGCTGGGTCAGCCCCTTTACGTGCGCCTCGTAGATAACCGTGTCGGCGTAGTCGTGGCCCGGCGGGCGATCGTTGCCCCAGTCGAAGAACGGGTTGATCACCACCGCCTTCGGCATACGCGGCGCGGAGTCGTCGTCGTTGCGGCTGTCGGGGTCGCCGAAGTTGTAGCTGAACAGCGCCTGATGCCACTCGAAGTTGCCGTCGATCGCCTTCGCGTACGGGTCGATCAGCAGCTTGCTCGGGTTGCACCGGTGTCCGGCCGCCGGGTCGTAAGGGCCGTGTACCCGGTAGCCGTAGCGCTGGCCGGGTTCGACCGCCGGCAGAAAACCGTGCCAGATGAATCCGTCCACCTCGATCAACGGGACTCTGGACTCGGCTCCGTCCTCGTCGAAGAGGCAGAGCTCCACCCGCTCGGCGACCTCACTGAAAATCGCGAAGTTGGTGCCCGATCCGTCGTAGGTCGCGCCCAGCGGATAGGCCTTCCCAGGCCACTGCTCCAGGGCGGGTGCCGCCCGTTGCGGGTCGGGCGACTCGACCGTTTCCGTCACAGTGTCCTCTTTCACCGGTTTGCCGCGTGTCGACGGCCTGACCCCAACCTGAAATGCATGCTGGGGGATACCCACCGCGCACCGGCTCACACCTGGATGCGACGGCGATCACCGAGCGGCTGCGGCGTCCGAAGCCTGTTTGGCAAGCCCGTCGAGTTCGCCCGTCGCCCGCCACGCCTCAAGAATGTCGGCGTATTCGGTTGGGCTGCCGAAGAAAAAGCTGTCCTGGTTCAGCCGCGCGTCCGCGTGACCCTCGCGGTTGTAATAGCCGGGTGTGCACGACTCCCGCCGGCCGGCGATCACGCTGGAGCGTTCCACGACGGTGTCGACCCAGGCCGCTTCGGCGTCGAGGGTGGCCTCCACGTCGACGGCGCCGTGCTGCAACGCCCAAGCGATCACCCAGGCGATGTGGCGGGATTGAGTATCGATGAGGTACGGGAAGTTCACGGTGAAGCCGGACTGAGCGATGCTTTCGATGAAGCAGTTCGGAAAGCCGTTGACGTGCAAGCCGTGCAGTGTGCGCACGCCGTCGGCCCATTTCTCGGTGAGGGTCAGGCCGTCACGCCCGATGACTTCGAAACCGGTGCGCTGCGAATAACTGGTGCCGACCTCGAAGCCGGTGGCGAAAATCAAACAGTCCAGCGGGTATTCGACGCCGCCGACGACGACGCCATCTCGGGTTATCTGCTCCACTCCTTGGCCGTGGGTGTCGACGAGGGTGACGTTGTCACGGTTGAACGCATTCAGGTACTCGTCGTGAAAGCAGGGCCGCTTGCAGTAGTAGCCGTACCACGGCTTGAGCGCCTCGGCGGTGGCCGCATCGGTCACGATCGCATCGACGCGCGCCCGGATCTCTTCCATCTTGGCGAAGTCGGCCAGTTCGGCGGCGTTCGGCCCCGCGTCGTTCACGATGGGCAGCTTCTTGATCAGGCTGGTCCACGCGTCGTCGACCAAGTCCTCATCGGCCGAACCACCTGCGGTAAGGATTTGGAAGTTCTCCATGCGCCGCTGCTGCCAACCGGGCTGCAGCGATGCCGCCCAATCGGATTCGGTCGGCCGGTTGGCCCGTACGTCGACGGTTGACGGGGTGCGCTGAAAGACGAACAAACGATGCACAGCTTCGGCCAGTCGCGGCACGCACTGAATCGCCGTCGCGCCGGTTCCTACGATGCCGACACGCTTGTCGGACAACCCGGCAAGGTCGGTGCCGGTGTATTCGTAATCCCAGCGGCTGGTGTGGAATGTGTGACCGCCGAACGTGGTAATGCCGGTTATTCCAGGCAGTTTCGGCTTCTGCAGATAGCCGTTCGCCATGGCCACAAACCGGGCACGGATCTCGTCACCGCGGTCGGTGGAGATCACCCAGCGGGAAGTATCTGCCTCCCAGCGGATTTCTTGCACTTCCGTCTGCAGACAGGCGTCGCGGTACAAGTCGTAGTGCGCGGCGATGCGGCGGCAGTGGGCGAAGATCTCAGCGCCCTTGGCGTACTTCTCGGTCGGGACATAACCGAGCTCCTCGAGCAACGGCATATAGACATAGGACTCGACGTCGCAGGCGATTCCGGGGTAGCGATTCCAATACCAGGTTCCGCCGACGTCGGCGGCCTTGTCGATCAACCGGACATTGTCGACGCCGAGCTGCTTGCACCGGGCCCCGATGAGTAAGCCCCCGAAGCCGGCACCGACGACGGCGACGTCGACCTCGTCGGTGATCGGGTCACGGGTGAAGTCCGGATCGGCCCACGGGTCGTCGGCAAAACTGCTGAATGCACCCGCGACCTGCACATATTGGGAGATTCCGTCGGCGCGCAGCCGGCGCTGGCGTTCCTGGGCGTATTTGGCGCGCAGCGCGTCGGGATCAAATGTCGCGCCGCCGACCTCAGCCACCGTCGCAGTCTGGACGAAAATTGTGATCCAGGCAACGTTTGTGCCCTCGACCTGCGCGGTTATGCGATCTTCGGTGCGACATCGTCATCTGCCGTGCACGGACACGTCACGGCGCGGATGCCAATTAGTGAACAACATCGCTAACTGTGAGGGCGTGAGCGTTGAGTCGGTCCTCATACCCGCTGATAAGCCCGCGTCGGGGACAGCTTCGTCCACCGAGCCGCGGTATTCGCTACTGCTGTCCACTGATCCCACATTGATCGAATCCGCGCAGCGGCTCCGCTACGACGTGTTCAGCAACGAGCCGGGTTTCGCGCTGACCGGACAGGACGCCGGACTCGACGCGGACCGTTTCGACGAGCACTGCGATCACCTGCTGGTCCGCGAGGACAACTCCGGCGAGCTGGTGGGTTGTTACCGCATGCTGTCGCCGACCGGTGCCGTCGCGGCCGGAGGGCTTTATACCGCAACAGAATTCGACATCAGAGCGCTGGATTCGCTGCGGCCGTCGCTCGTGGAGATGGGACGCGCAGTCGTTCGCGACGATCATCGCAACGGCGCGGTCGTGCTGCTGATGTGGGCCGGCATCCTGGCTTACCTCGACCGGTGCGGCTACGACTACGTCACCGGCTGCGTATCGGTTCCTGTTGAGGGCGACGGCGAACCACCGGGCACCCAGATTCGCGGCGTGCGTGACTTCGTGCTGCGCCGCCACGCCGCCCCACCGGAATATCGGGTGCATCCGCACCGGCCGGTGATCATCGACGGACACACCCTGGACGAGATCTCGCCGCCCGCGCGGCCGGCGATCCCGCCGCTGATGCGCGGCTACCTGCGACTGGGTGCGCGGATATGCGGCGAGCCGGCCCACGATCCCGACTTCGGCGTGGGTGACTTCCCCGCGCTGCTGGACAAGCATCAGGCCGACACCCGTTACCTGCGCCGACTCCGGTCGGTATCGGCGGCCGCCGAGGCGGCAGGCAAGGTCGCCTGATGAGCACTCCGATCACACGCGACCACGCCTGGCTGCCGCGGGCGTCCTGCGATGTGGCCTGCCTGCGGGCCGGCGGCTCGGAAGCGTCGCGTCGGTTGATCGTGGCGCTGCGCGTCACAGTGCGTGTCAGCCTGGCGCTGCTGTTTGCGCCGGCGCTGCTCTTGGTCGCGATTCCGCTGCCGGGCCGGTCGCGGGCCAAGCACATTTACTGCCGCATGATGTTGTGGTGCCTTGGGGTGCGGGTCACGGTGTCGGGCGGGCCGATTCGCAATCTGCCCGGCATGTTGGTGGTCAGCGACCACGTGTCGTGGCTGGACATCGTGACGATCGCCGCGGTACTTCCGACAACCCGGTGGCGGGCGGCGCCCGCCTCGTTTGTCGGCCGCGCCGACGTGGCCGCCAATCTCGTCGTGCGGATGATGGCGTGCATCATCAAAGTCATCCCGATCGAGCGCGCCAGCCTGCGCCAGCTGCCCGCCGTCGTCGACGCTGTCGCCGCTCGGCTGCGCGCCGGTCAGACGGTGGTGGCGTTCCCGGAGGGCACCACCTGGTGCGGTCTGGCATCGGGGCCGTTCTATCCGGCGATGTTCCAGGCAGCCGTCGATACCGGCCGACCGGTCCAGCCGCTGCGGCTGCGCTATTACCACCGCGACGGCAGGGTCTCAACCGTCCCGGCCTACATCGGTGACGACACGCTGCCGCGTTCGATCGGTCGGCTGCTGGTCGCCCGCCGCACGGTGGCCCGGGTCTACGTCGAATCACTGCAGCTGCCCGGCGACGATCGGCGCGAGCTGGCCCGTCGCTGCCAGGCCGCGATTCGCATGAAAGCGACGTCGCACCCAGGTCATGGGCAGCGCCGGCCCGTGCTGGCCTCATAGTCGTTAGACGCACGCCGGTATTCTGGGCGGGTCATGGTCTACCTGGATCACGCCGCCACCTCCCCGATGTACCCCGCTGCCATCGAGGCGATGACGGCTGCGCTGAGCACGGTGGGCAACGCGTCCTCGCTGCACACCACGGGTCGGACCGCCCGGCGCCGCATGGAGGAATCCCGCGAATTGATCGCGGCCAAGCTCGGTGCGCGTCCGTCCGAGGTGATCTTCACCGCCGGCGGCACCGAGAGCGACAATCTCGCCGTCAAGGGGGTTTATTGGGCACGCCGCGACGCCGAGCCGCGGCACCGGCGCATCGTGACGACCGCGGTGGAACACCACGCCGTGCTGGACGCGGTGAACTGGCTGGTCGACCACGAAGGCGCTGAGGTGACGTGGTTGCCCACCGCCGCGGACGGGTCGGTATCGGCCGCCGCGCTGCGTGAGGCACTGCAGTGCCACGACGACGTCGCGCTGGTGTCGGTGATGTGGGCCAACAACGAGGTCGGCACGACCATGCCGATCGACGAACTCGCCGCCGTCGCCGCCGAATTTGACGTCCCGATGCACAGCGACGCGGTTCAGGCGGTGGGGCAGCTGCCGGTCGTCTTCGCCGCCAGCCAGCTTTCCGCGATGAGCGTTACCGCCCACAAGTTCGGCGGCCCACCCGGTGTGGGCGCGCTGCTGCTGCGCCGCGACGTCGGCTGTGTGTCGTTGTCGCACGGCGGTGGTCAGGAACGCGACATTCGCTCCGGCACTCCCGACGTCGCCGGTGCCGTCGGCATGGCGACAGCCATGCAGCTTGCGGTCGACGGGCTGGAGGCCAACAGCGCGCGGCTGCGACTGCTGCGCGACCGTCTCATCGACGGTGTGCTGATAGGCGTCGAGGACACTCGCCTCAACGGTGCTGCGGGATCTCGACGACTCCCGGGTAACGCGCACTTCACCTTCGACGGGTGCGAGGGCGATGCGCTACTGATGTTGTTGGACGCCAACGGAATCGAATGCTCTACGGGCTCTGCGTGCACCGCCGGCGTCCCGCAGCCGTCG
>DASQSQ010000525.1:0-9371 GCA_035642315.1 Mycobacterium sp. | reverse complement strand
CCACTCTTTGATGGGTCTCGGCGTCAGGTCGACGATCACTGAGCCGATCGCCGTACGCGCATCGGCCCGCGCACCGAACGGGATGCCCACTAGCTGGGCTACTCCGAGGGCGACGGCGGCGGCGGCGACCCCGGCGATCATCCGCTGATTCGACGCGGCGACGGTCATCGGAGCTACTGTACTCGCGTTCCCGTTAATGACCGCAAACAGCTTGCCGTGCAGGCGAACCGGAGAATCAGCGCGTCGGAAAAGTGGACGCTCCTCGATCGGCGTCCAGTTCGCGCCTGCTCGGGAATCGGGATACAAGATTTCAATCGTTCTTTGCCGAAAAACCACTCTCCACATTTCGTGACCGGCCTGGTGGCCATACGATCCATTGATGGCTATCGCGACAATCAGTCCTGTCACCGGTGAGACCCTTAAGACCTTCGACGAACTCACAGACGCTGAACTCGAAGACAAACTCGCTCGGGCGGCCGCGGCCGCCGAGTCGTACCGACTGACCAGCGTCGAACAACGCGCCGGATGGCTAGTGAAGGCGGCCGACAACCTGGAAAACGAAGCCGACTCGGTCAGCGAGATGATCACGACCGAAATGGGCAAGACCTATCGAGCCGCGCACGAAGAAGTCGCCAAGTGTGTGCGCGGGCTCCGCTTCTACGCAGCCGAGGGCCCCGGGTTCTTGCGGGCCATCCCCGCAGACGGCGCGCGGGTCGGCGCCAAACAGACCTACGTGACCTATCAGCCCATCGGTCCGGTGCTGGCGGTGATGCCGTGGAATCTGCCAATGTGGCAAGCGATGCGGTTCGCCGCGCCCGCCCTGACAGCGGGCAACGTCGGTCTGCTCAAGCACGCCTCCAACGTGCCGCAGACCGCTCTGTACATGGAGCAGCTGTTCCGCGACGCGGGTTTTCCGGATGACGTATTCCAGACCCTGCTGATCTCCGCCAGGCGGGTCGAGCAGGTGCTGCGAGATGAGCGGGTGAAGGCCGCGACGCTGACCGGCAGTGAGCCGGCCGGCCGCTCGGTGGCCACCATCGCCGGCTCGGAGATCAAGAAGGTGGTGCTCGAACTCGGCGGCTCGGACCCCTTTATCGTGATGCCTTCCACCAATCTCGAGCGGGCCACCGATGTGGCCGTGAAGGCGCGGACTCTCAACAACGGGCAGTCCTGCATCAACGGTAAGCGGTTCTTCGTTCACGCCGACATCTACGACGCCTTCATGGAGAAGTTCGTCGCGAAGATGGGAGCACTGGTGGTGGGCGACCCGATGGACGAAAAGACTGACGTCGGCCCGCTGGCAACCGAATCCGGCCGCGATGACGTCGAGGCCTACGTGGACGATGCGGTGGCCAAGGGCGCCGAGGTGTTGGTGGGTGGGAAACGACCGGACGGGCCCGGGTGGTTCTACCCGCCGACCGTCCTGACGAACATCAACCCGGACATGAAGATGTATCACGAGGAGGTCTTCGGTCCGGTGGCGCAGGTGTGGTCGGTGGCTTCGCTGGAGGCGGCGCTGGAGTTGACCAACGGCCACCCGTACGGACTGGGATCGAATCTGTGGAGCGAAGACGAGGCCGACCGAGAACTGTTCGTCCGAGATGTCCAGTCGGGCATGGCCTTCATCAATGGAAACACGACCAGCTACCCGGAGATCCCTTTCGGCGGAGTGAAACTCAGCGGATATGGACGCGAGCTGTCCGACCTCGGTATGCGTGAGTTCATGAACGCGAAAACCGTCTGGATCGGCGAAGGCGCAGGTGCCTAGCAATGTCTAACGAAAAGCGAGGAACGGCTGCTCTTTTCGATGCCTTGACGACCAAGGGCACGGCCTTCACCGCCGATGAGCGTCGGGACCTCGGCCTCAAGGGCCTGCTGCCGACGGCGGTGAAGACCATGGAGGAGCAAGCCGCGCATTGCTGGAATGAATTTTCGACTCGACGTGAGGGCCTCGACCAACACATCTACCTGCGCGCGCTGCAAGACCGCAACGAGACCCTGTTCTACCACCTGATGCGCGACCACATTCCCGAAACCCTGCCGATCATCTACACCCCCACGGTGGGCGAAGCCTGCCAGCGTTTCAGCGAAATATACCGGCGGCCAAGGGGACTGTTCGTTTCATACGCCGACCGCGACTGTCTCGACGAGGTGCTGGGAAACCGGCCGCAACGCGAGGTCGACGTGATCGTGGTGACCGACGGGCAGCGGATCCTCGGTTTGGGCGACCAGGGCATCGGCGGGATGGGCATTCCGATCGGCAAGCTTTCGCTGTACACCTTGATCGGCGGAATCAACCCCGCGCGCACGCTCCCGATCGTGCTCGACGTCGGAACCGACAACGTCGAACTCCTCGACGACCCGCAGTACCTCGGCTCGCGCCACCGACGCGTCGATGATGACGAGTACTACGCGTTCATCGACAAATTCGTCACCGCCGTGCACACGGCGCTGCCCAACGTGCTTCTGCAGTGGGAAGACTTCGCCACCGTGCACGCGTTACCAATCCTGTCCCGCTACCGCGACAAGCTCCTGACCTTCAACGACGACATCCAGGGCACCGCGGCCGTCACGCTCGGCGCTCTGCACGGCGCTGCCAAAGCAGCCGGACGCCCGTTATCGCAGCAGCAGGTCGTCATGCTCGGCGCCGGTTCTGCCGGCATCGGAGTGCTCGACATGGTCCGCCGCGAGATGGTGACCGAGGGATTGTCCGAACAGGCTGCCTCAGAACGAATCTGGGTTGTCGACGTGGTGGGGCTGCTCACCGACGACCGTACGGACCTGTCCGACGCACAACGGGGATTCGCTCAGCCCGCCGGCCGCGTGGTGAGCTGGGGCCTGTCCGGGCCCGCGCAGCTCGCCGACGTCGTCCACAATGTCGACGTCGGTGTCCTGCTCGGGCTGTCCACGGCCGCCGGCGCCTTCACCGAGGAAATCGTGCGCGAACTCGCCGGCAAGACCGAGCGGCCGATCATCTTCCCGCTGTCCAATCCGACCAGCCGCGCGGAGGCGCACCCGGCCGAATTGGACCACTGGACCGACGGGCGTGCGCTGATCGCGACCGGCTCGCCGTTCGCGCCGATTCACCGTAATGGCGTGGAACATATTGTGGCCCAATGTAATAACGTGTACATCTTCCCGGCGATGGGACTGGCAGTGACCGCCGCTCAGGCGACTCGAGTCACGGACGAGATGATGCGGGTCGCCGCAGCAACCCTGGGCGAGGCATCGCCTGCCCTCGCTGACGCTAACCAGTCCCTGCTGCCTGCATGGTCAGACGTGCCCGACGTCGCCGTCCGTATTGCCCACGCCGTCGCAGCCCAGGCCGTCGCGGACGGCGTTGCCCCGAGACGCAGCGACGATGAGCTTGCTGAACGGATTTCACAGGTGCGCTGGCTACCTGAGTACCCGGCTACACGAGCCTGAGCCCGTTGGTTGTGGGCACCAGCGCGAGCCCTTCATCAAGGAGTTTTGAGTCGTTTTGTGGCTACGCCGCACGATGTAGACGCGAAACGCCTGGGTTGCGACCCGCGCGCGTTTAGGCAGCATGCGCTGAGGCAATAACAGCTACTGCATCAGCGATCTTCCGGGGCGTAAGGTCGCGATCGGAGGGGAGGCCGTGAAGGTGCATTCAGGATGAGCCGGCTACGGATCAGTCCTCGATCGCCCACGCATCAACAATCCGCCCAGGTTTGAAGCGACGAGACGAAGGAGTCCAGTGGCAAAGTCCGGGATTTTGGTCGGCATAGCGGCCGCGGCCACTGTGGTCGCGGGTATGGCCGGCTGTTCCAGCAACAAATCGAATACAAGCGCACCGACAAGTTCATCTTCATCGGCGCCTGTCGGTAACCAGGTCATTATCGACGGCCAGAACCAGAACGTGACCGGTCAGGTCACCTGCACTCCGGCTAACGGCAACGTCAACATCGGTATCGGCGATCCGTCGACCGGCATCGGCGCAGTAGTTAGCAGCGCTGATCCGCCAGTCGTGCAAGCGGTCGGACTGGGCAACCTCACCGGCGTGACGCTGGGCTACTCGTCGGGCGCGCCGAATCAGGGCACCGTCCAGGCCACAAAGAGCGGCAATTCCTACGCGATCAAGGGCACTGCGACGGGGGTAAACATGGCCAACCCGCAGCAGCAGCTGACCAAACCATTCGAGATGGATGTGACGTGCCCGTGACGCAGCGTTCGTACGACACAGCTCAGCGATTTGATGCGCGGAAGGGGCTAACAGGATGTATGTGAAACGCGTGGCAGGTGCGGCAATTGCCGCCGGCGTCGGCATTTCTGCACTGACGGTGGGCGTCGAGCCCGCCAACGCGGCGCCGTTGAAGCCAGCTCCGACGTGGCATGGACCCTTCGCTGACGAGCCGGGACCTGGCGGGCCGGGTGGACCCGGCGGTCCCGGACCCGGTGGGCCGGGTGGACCTGGCGGTCCGGGGCCTGGTGGACCGGGCGGACCTGGACCTGGTGGGCCGGGCGGTCCTGCACCTGGTGGACCCGGTGGTCCTGGCGCGCATCAGGGACCCGGTGGACCAGGCGGACCTGGTGGACCTGGTGGACCTGGGCCTGGTGGACCGGGTGGGCCTGGGCCGGGTGGGCCGGGCGGTCCTGCACCTGGTGGACCCGGTGGTCCCGGCGGACATCAGGGACCGGGCGGACCTGGAGGGCCGGGCGGTCCTGGGCCGGGTGGGCCCGGCGGTCCCGGTGGACATCAGGGACCGGGCGGGCCTGGGGGACCGGGCGGGCCTGGACCTGGCGGTGCCGGTGGCCCTGGTGGACCAGGGCACGAACCCGGTGGACCGGGCGGACCTGGTGGACCGGGCGGACCTGGTGGACCGGGCGGGCCGGGCCATCCGGGCGGACCGCCGCCGTCGCCGTACACGCCCAGGGGTTCTTTCGACCGGGGTGGTCCCCAGATGGGCGGCCCGAGGGACGTACCGCACGGCTTCAGCGCACCCGGTCACGGTGCGCCGCCGCCGCCACCAGAACACGGATGGGGTTGGCATGGCGGACCTCCACCCGGAGCGCCACCGCCTTTCTGGGACGGACCGCCGCCCCCGGGTGGCTGGAACGGTCCACCGCCTCCGGGTGGCTGGAATGAGCCCTGGAATGGGCCGCCGCGCGACCTAGGCTTTGCGCAGCGTGATTTTGGACCGTTCAATTACAACGGGTACAGCGCGATTCCGATGTTCAACCCGGTGTTCGGGGGATGGGGCTTCTGGCTCTTCGGAATCTGGATTCCGCTGTACTGACGCAACTTAAAACTTCACGGCCTTCGGACCTTGCTTATGCAGGTCCGAAGGCCGTGAGGTGTTTGTTCGGGCAGCGATTGGGCGCAGATATGCCAGCGCCGGAAAGGGATGCGTCCAGCGTGATTCCGGTGCAAGATGTGCGGCGTGGCTATGTACCAAGGCAGGGCGCTCGCAGACATCAATCTCACTGGACGGCCGTTGGGGGAGGCGCTCGAAGCGTTCATCTGCCGACGTGACCCGAGCCTGGAGAACCTGAACGTCCAGATCAAACGCGCGACGCCGACTGGTGACGTCGAAATGCGGGTGCACCCCAATAAGCGGTGGTACGAGGTCATCTTCGAGACCGACGACATACCCGACGAAGACGAAGACGATGACGATGACACTTTCGAGGCCAGGCGAAAAGCTGAAAAGAAGGCAAAAGCAGCGGAAAAGGCGCGGGTAAAGGAATGGCCGCCACGTAATCAGGGATTGTTCCCACCTAGCGAGGCATGGCCGCCCCCCGATCAGTGACGCCGGTCGGTCGTGGTCTCCAATGATGCAAGCCAGCAGACCGAAAGGATCAGGTCATGACCCGCGCCGACGACGATGCAGAGCGAAGCGATGATGAGGAGCGGCGCTCATGACCGGAGTGCGAGATCGGGTGGTGGATCGAGCCCGGGGGATGCGCGACCTGGTCCGCGCTGAGGCTGCGGAATCCGAACGCTTACGAACGCTCTCGCCGACGATCGTCGACGAGATGTGGGCCAGCGGCCTGATGTCTGCGTTCAATCCGACCGCGGCGGGCGGCGTCGAACCGTCGTTCCGCGAGATGATCGAGACGTGGATCGAAATGGCCTGGCAAGACGGCTCTTTCGGCTGGATCGGTATCGCCAACCTACCCTCGACCTTCGCCGCGGCCACGTATCTTCCCGATGAGGGCTTCGCCGAGATATTCACCCGGAACGACAATCACATCACCATCGGCGGTCAGTACTTCCCCAACGGCCAGGGCGCTGCTGTCGACGGCGGCTACCGGTTGAGCGGTGCGTGGAGCTTCGGGTCGGGCACCGGACACTCCGCCTACATCGGTGCCGGCTTCTTCCCGATGGACAACGGCGAGATGCGTTGGGTCAGTGAGGGCATTCCTGACATGCGGGTCGCATTTCTCCCTCGGGAGGAGGTCACCTTCACCGACGGGTGGCATGTCCAGGGACTCAAAGGCACCGGCTCCTATGACTACAACGTCACCGACGTATTCGTACCGGAGTGCCGAACCATGCCGCTCTTCAGCCGTGAACCTTTCCGGGGAACCTCGGCCGCCAGCCGGATGGGTCTGATGCCCATCACCGCCGCCGGTCACGCGTCATTTGCGCTAGGGGTGGCCAAGAGCATGCTCGACGACGTCGAGGAACTCGCGGCGACCAAAGTGCGGATGAGCGACATGGCCACGCTGGCCAGCCGCCAGACGTTCCAAAAAGGACTTGCCCACCACGTCGCTGCCTGGCGGGCAGCTCGCCTGCTGGTGATCGACGCCTTTTCTGCCGCAGAGTCAGCGGTAGACGCGGGCAACGATCTGACACCCAGTTTGCGAGCCGATATGCGGGTAGCGGCGGTCTATGCCACCGACACGGCACGGGCGGCTGCCGAGTGGGCGCATTTAGCGGCCGGGACCACCGCGATCCGCGAGGGGAGCCGACTCGAGCGCGCATTCCGTGACATCTACACCGGCACCCAGCACGCGTTCATCAGCGAGAAGGTGGCAATGGACGTCGCGCAGATCTGGCTCGGCATTATCGACGACCAATTCGGACTCTGATTGCGCAGCAACCGAATTCGAGAGGACCAGTCATGGTGAGCGCCGATCGCGCCCGTTCCCGCACATTCGTCGTAACAGGTGCCGCATCCGGCATCGGGCTGGCCACCGCCCAGCGTCTGCTGGCCGAAGGCGGAAGCGTCGTCGGTGCCGACCTGGCCGCCCCACCCGATCTCGGCCCTGACTTCCGGTTCGTGACGGCCGACGTGACCGACGAAGCCGCGATCGCCGCCGTCCTGGCCGCGGTGCCCGACCGCCTCGACGGTGTCGTCCATGCCGCAGGTGTTGCCGGCGGCGGCCCGATCCATCTGCTGGACCGCGCCGAATGGGAGCGGGTGATCGCGATCAACCTCACCGGCACGTTCCTTGTCGCGAAGGCGGCCCTGGCCCGAATGATCGACCAGCCGCGGGTCGACGGGGAGCGGGGTTCGATCGTGACGCTGGCCAGCATCGAGGGATTGGAAGGCACAGCGGGCGGCAGCGCCTACAACGCCTCCAAAGGGGGCGTCGTGCTACTCACCAAGAACATCGCGCTCGACTACGGCCCGAGCGGCATCCGGGCCAACGCGATTTGCCCCGGCTTCATCGAAACGCCGATGACCGGGAGTGTGTTCGGCTTACCCGGCATGGAGGGTCCGAAGGCGTCGATCACCGAGGAGCATGCGCTGCAACGGATGGGCCAACCGGACGAGATCGCCGCGACGGCGGCGTTTCTGTTATCGCCCGATGCGTCCTTTATCAGCGGCCAGGCCATTGCCGTCGACGGTGGCTACACGGCCGGCCGCGATCACGGCGTGGTTCAGCTCTTTGGCCTACCCCGGTGAACTAGCTCGAATTCGACTGTCTCAGTGCCGGAATGACGGGAATGGGAAGTTGAAATGCGGCAATCCGGGCATCATCGGCCCCGGCATCCGGGGGAACATCGGACCGGGCATGCGAGGCATCATCGGACCGGGCATGCCACCGAACCGGGGACCTTCAGGGAACCTGGGACCTTCACCAAACCGAGGCCCCTGGGAGAACCCAGGCCCCTGAGAGAACCGGGGACCTTCAGGGAACCGAGGGCCGTCACCGAACCGAGGGCCGTCACCGAACCGAGGGCTGTCGGGATGCCGCGGACCCTGGGGGCCAGGGGAATTCATTGGCGGCTGCGACATCTGTCCTCCGAATTGCGGCATGCTCGGCGGCCGCAGCAGCTGCCTGGGAATCCCCAGATTCATCCGCGGCTGACCGAACGGGCCCTGCACCGGCGGCGCCGGAATCCCCGCGTGCATCGGTATCGGGACGGGCACCGGCACGGGTGCGGCGGGAATCGGAACGGGCACCGGCGCACGTGGTGCGATCGGCGCGGGAGCGGGCAAGTGCATCGGCACTGGTGGGGCATGAAGGGCCAACGGGTGTGGCGCCGAAATGAGCGGGGCCGTCGGTGCTAACGGCACCGGCGCGATGAGAGCCTGGCCGGGTGTGGGCCGCAACGCGACCGCCGGTCTAATACCAAGTGCCAGCGCAATTTCCAGCGCCAAAGCAGCACTGACGACGACCACGGCCAAGGCGCTGCCGGCCAGCATCAGCGGTCTCCGGCGCTGGCTCGTGTCGAACTCGTCGTCGGTGGCGGCCTCGGCGACGGGCACCGCGCCGGTTTCTGCATCGGCGTCTTGGTCAGGCGCAGCGCTGTAGGCGAGATCTTCCTCGCCGAGCTTCGCGCCGGCGCGGTGAACCGGCACCTCGAGGTAACCGGGCGAGACGGCGTACGGGTCCACTTCACCGGTGCCGGGGTCTTGCGCGTATGCCAAAGCGGCGGTGGAGGATGCGAACAGCGGCGCGTTGGCCGATGCCAGCGCGGCCCCGCGGGCCAGCGCCATGTCCGGTTCCTCGGGAGCGCAGACCGGAAGGTATGACGCTGCCTCCAGCGCCGGCTTGACCGGCGCGATATCCACGTCGCAGCCGACGATGAACAACCCCTCCGCATAGGTGTCCGGCGCGTCGAATCCGGCGATCATTGCGACCAGTTCGGGCACCAGGTTCACGCTATGCAGCGGTCGGCGGTCCACATCGGTGATCGAACCGTCGAACGAGTCGACGAGAGCCAGCGTCGCGGTGTCCGGCTCGATAAACAGCATCGCGATGTACTCGTAACCGATTGCGTGGCCTACGGTTTGGGCCAATGCGGCGGCCGACAGAAACGCCGAAACCAGCATCACGTTCTCGACCTTGCGGGCCGCCAGCGCAGTCGCGAGCGCGGCGGCATCGCCGGGGTCGGTCCACGTCACTCCGGTCGACGTCAGGTGGTGGCCGCCTTGGCTGGCTCCTTCGCGGGT
>DASQSQ010000524.1:0-2394 GCA_035642315.1 Mycobacterium sp. | reverse complement strand
TGCTGCCGGATTGCCATCTGGATGCCAGGTCGCTGATCGACATGATCGAGACGCTGCGACCGACCATCGCCGGTGCGGTGCCGACCATCTGGAACGACGTCATGCACTGCCTGGAAAAGGACCCGAACCACGATGTGTCGTCGCTGCGGCAGGTGGCCTGCGGCGGCTCGGCCGTGCCGGTGTCGCTGATGCGCGCCTTCGAGGACAGACACGGCGTCCAGATCCGTCAGCTGTGGGGCATGACCGAGACCTCGCCGACGGCCACCATGGCCTGGCCGCCGCCAGGCACCCCCGAGGACCAGCACTGGACGTTCCGGGCGACCGCGGGCCAGCCGTTATGCGGTGTGGAAGCCCGGATCGTCGACGACGGCGGGCACGTGCTGCCTAACGACAACGAGGCCATCGGTGAGCTGGAAGTTCGCGGTCCGTGGATCACCGGTTCCTACTACCGGGGACACGACGAGTCGAAATTCGACTCCGGTTGGCTGCGCACCGGCGACGTTGGCCGTATCGACCAACGAGGCTTTGTCACGCTGACCGACCGCGCCAAAGACGTGATCAAGTCTGGCGGGGAATGGATTTCGTCGGTCGAGCTGGAGAACTGCCTGATCGCGCATCCAGATGTGATCGAGACCGCCGTAGTCGGGGTTCCCGACGAGCGCTGGCAGGAACGGCCGCTGGCCGTTGTCGTCGCCAGAGAAGGCTCCGCCGTCAGCGCCGCTGATCTGCGAAAGTTTCTGGCCGACAAGGTCGTTCGGTGGTGGTTGCCGGAACGCTGGACGTTCATCGACGAAATTCCCCGTACCAGTGTCGGCAAGTACGACAAGAAAACCATTCGGTCTCGCTACGCCGACGGCGTCTACCAGGTCAGCGAGGCGCGAGACTAGCCGCTGGGAAGGAGCGCCATGAGCCTGCGGGTCATTCAATGGGCAACGGGGTCGGTCGGTGTGGCCGCGATCAAAGGCGTGCTCGAGCATCCCGAACTGGAACTCGCCGGTTGCTGGGTGCATTCAGAGGCCAAGAGCGGCAAGGACGTCGGCGATATCATCGGAACGCCGCCGCTGGGCGTGACCGCGACCAACAGTCTCGACGACATCCTCGCCCTGGACGCCGATGCGGTGATCTACGCGCCGCTGCTGCCCAACGCCGACGAAGTCGCGGCACTGCTGCGCTCCGGCAAGAATGTCGTCACCCCCGTTGGCTGGTTCTATCCCGGCGAGCGCGAGGCCGCGCCGCTTGAGGTTGCCGCGCAGGCCGGCAACGCGACCCTGCACGGCGCCGGCATCGGTCCGGGTGCGGCAACCGAGCTGTTTCCGTTGCTGCTCTCGGTGATGGCGACCGGTGTCACTTTCGTTCGCTCCGAAGAGTTCTCCGACCTACGGACGTACGGCGCGCCGGATGTGCTGCGCCACGTGATGGGCTTCGGGGGCACACCGGACAAGGCGCTGACCGGACCCATGCAGAAGATTCTTGACGGCGGTTTCATCCAATCGGTGCGGCTATGCGTCGACCGATTGGGTTTCGCAGCCGAACCCGAGGTCCGCACATCGCAGGAGATTGCGGTGGCGAGCGCGCCGATCGACTCGCCGATCGGGGTGATCGAGCCGGGGCAGGTTGCCGGGCGCCGCTTCCACTGGGAGGCGTTGGTCGGCGACACGGTGGTTGTCCGGATCACGGTGAACTGGTTGATGGGCGAGGAAAACCTCGATCCGCCTTGGTCGTTCGGGCCGGCCGGGGAACGCTACGAGATCGAAGTCCGCGGCAACCCGGACGCCTTCATCACGGTCAAGGGCTGGCAGCCGGAAAGCGTCGAGGCCGGGCTGAAAAGCAACCCCGGCATCGTCGCGACCGCGGCGCACTGCGTCAACGCCGTCCCGGCGACGTGTGCGGCCCCGGCCGGCCTCCAAAGCTTCTTCGACCTGCCGCTGATTACCGCTCGCGCCGCACCCGGGTTGTCGCGGTAGCCTGCGGTCATGACACGCTCCTTGGCCGTCGAGCAATCCCGCGTCATACCCGTCGGCGTCGACGAGGCCTTTGCCGGCACATTGCCGCAGCCACTGACGACGATTTTCAGCCACTGGTACGGGCCCATCGGGCCGATCAAAGAAGTCCGCGATCAGACCGGTGACTGGGATGCGGCCGGGCAGACCCGCACAGTGCTGCTCACCCCCAGCGGAAGCTTCCACGAAGAGTTGACCAGTCTTGACCCGCCGCATTCGTTCGGTTACGCCCTGACCGGGATCACCGGGCCGCTGGGATTGCTGGTCGGCCGTGCCGACGGCGAGTGGCGCTTCAGTGCGACCGGTACGGTCCCCTCGGAGACCACCGTCACCTGGCGCTGGAACATCCATGCCCGCTCGCCGCTCACCGCGCCACTGTTGCCGGCGCTCGGCG
>DASQSQ010000523.1:0-4659 GCA_035642315.1 Mycobacterium sp. | reverse complement strand
TGGCTGTTGTCAGCACCCGCCGCAAGAACCCGGCGCGCAGCGTCCGGTTGAGCGCGGGCGCAAGCGTTATCGCCAGTGCTGCTTGCGTGCAACCGAACGCGAGCATCGCCGTCGACGGCGGGTCGGTGTTCTGGAAGGTTTGACCGGGTACACCGATCATGCTGATCGGATACGGGCCCAGCAGGATCAGCAGCACCAGCGCGACCGCCGATCCGCACAGGAGCAGTGCGGGCCTGCGGCCGGCTAATAGTCCTTCCCGCCAGGCGATTCCAAGCTGATAGAGCGCACCCCAGCACAGTAAGTAGTTCAGCAGCCCCAGGTGAGGCACATGCCCGCCAAGCGAAACGGCGTCGACCACAACGACTCCCGCAGCGAGCAACCCGGGTATCCACAGCCCCCACCGCCGTTGTGCGGCAATCGCCACCGGCGTCAGCGCGACCACTAGCAGGTACACGGCGAGGAACCACAAGTGCATCGCCACCGCCCAACCCGCGTATTCCAGCGTGGAACCGGCGATACGGCGCAGGTCCAGGACGACCACAACTGCCGACACCAGGCCGACATAGACCGTTGTCGGTCCGAGCACCCGGGCGAGTCGATGCTGCAGCCAGTCCTGACGCGACACGCCGTCGGTATCGCGCCGGCGCGTCCAGGACACCGCGCCGGCGTAACCGGCGACCAGGAAGAACGTTGGCACGGCCTGGAACGGCCACGTCAGCCATTGAGTCCAGGGCTGGTCGACGAGCGGGTTCTGCCGGCCGAAGTATCCGTCGTGATACGTCACCGACCCGGCGAGCCAGTGACCCAGCACGATGAGGACCACGCCCGATACGCGGTAGAAGTCCACCGCCAGATTGCGGGCGGTGGGATCGTCCATGACCAGAGGATATCCTCGCACAACGTCTGAAATCGTCGGCTGTTTGCAACGGGGCCGAGTCTTCGCGCGAGCCGTGCTCTCCGTTCGTTCCGGTAAACTGATGTTCTCTTCGCCGAAGTCCGGCGGTACATAGCTTGGAAGGTGCCCATATATGGTCACGCGGTCATTCACCAAACTGGCTGCCGCAGTCGGGGGTCTGGGGTTGTCGTTATTTGCTGGCGCCGGGATCGCGTCCGCGGACCCCGCCATGGATTCGGCAATCAACACCACCTGCAGTTACCCGCAGGTAGTGGCGGCGCTCAACGCGCAATCACCGGCCGCTGCGGCCAGGTTCAACAACTCGGCGATGGCGCAGGGCTGGTTGCGTTCCTTCCTGGCCTCACCGCCGCCCCAGCGCGCGCAAATGGCCCAGCAGGCGCAGGGCATGCCGGGGGCTGCGCAATACATCGGCCTCATCGGCCAAATCGCCACTACCTGCAACAACTTCTGAGCCGTGCGGCGGTGACGGCCCGGACATCCGGGCCGTCACGCTTTACCAGACACGTATCCAGTCGATGAGCATGTCGGCGGGGTAGGTTCCCGATCCGGGATCACCGCCCCCCGATCCCGCAACCGCGAGGTTGAACACCGGAAAAACGGTGTAGCCCGGCCCGTTGAACGGCCAATCCGGCAGTGAGCTCGCCGGCACGTCAAAGTAGGGTTGCGCGCCGTCGACGTAGTCCTTCCAGAACCGGATACCGGCCTCGTCCCATTGGCAACGCCAGGTGTGCCACGCGCTGTCCACGGCGATGTTCTGGGTCTTCCATTCGCCGCCGTTCGCTTTTGCGTGGACGGTCGTGGCCGACGGCCAGCTGCCGTTGCCGTACCACTCGGCTACGTCGATTTCGCCCTGATCCTCATTGCCGAGCCAGTACGCGGGCCACGCGCCGGCGGTCAGGCAATTGAGTTTGATTCGGGTTTCCCAGGTGTGCCCGACGCCACCGCGCCAGGTGCTTTGCACCTTGCCGCTGAAGTAGGTGGGACCGTCTTTCGCGGCACGCAGTACGAGGTTGGAGTTGCCGTCGAGGAACACGTTGCGACGGTCGTTGCGGTACTGCCCGATGTGCTCGGGTAGTTCCCAGTACGTCGGGTCCTTGATTTGCTCGCGGGCCGTGGCCACCGCCCACTTCGACGGATCCGGAGCCGAGCCGGCCGAGCCGTCGAATTCGTCGTGGAACAGGTAGGGCCCCGCCGGCGCGCCCGGTGAGCGCGGATAAGCCCGAGCCTCCGGGATGGGGACGGCGGCTGCCAACACGCCGAACCCGGTCATCAACATCATGGTGCGACGATCCATCTCGGGCATAGGCACAGCACGATAGCAGCCGCCTACCCGCCCGCGCGCATGCGCGAGGTCAGATCACAAGTGAGCCAGCAGCCGGTCCGCGAACACGTCGGGGTGCTCCCGATGCATGAAGTGCCCGCCGGGGATCTCCTCAACGATGTAATCGTTTTCGAACATCCTGGCGGCGCTCCGATAGTCCGAGGGCTTCGCGATCGGATCACCGAGGCCGGCGAAGACGACGGTAGGCACGGTGATCCGCCTTCGCAGTGACGCGCTGGGTATGGGCGAAAGCTTTCGGTAATAACCGAACGCCGCATTCAAGCTCGCGGGGTTCGAGAAGCTCGCCCGGACGGCATGAAATTCCGCTGGGTCAGGACTCCAGTCCGGCGACCATCGCCGACAGATCGCGGGGAGTGCCGCGAAGTCATTGCGCGCGAAGCGGTTCGCCGCCCCCGGCAACTTGTAGACCGCGAAGTGCCGGGCGCCCCAGAGCTGTTTCAGCGACGGCTTAAGCGTGGCCGGATGGGGAATCGCACTAACGAACAGTTTGGTCACTCGATCGGGGCCGAGCGCGGCCGCGCCGTAAGCGGCTGCGGCACCCCAGTCGTGGCCGATGATGACGGCCTCGCTGTCGCCGAGCGCTTCGATCAACGCAAGCGGATCGCTTGCCAGGGTCTCTTGGTCCGCGTCGCGGTCCGGGATTCCGGTGGGGTGGTAGCCACGCATGAACGGGCTGACCGCGCGATATCCCTTCGCGGCGATTCGCGGCCGAAGATCGTCCCAAGTGTGCGCCGTGTCGGGAAAGCCGTGCAGCATCAGCACGAGAGGCCCGGACCCCTCCTCGAGATAGGCGAAGTTCAGTCCGTTCGCCTCGACGAAGTGGATCGCGTCGGTCATGGGCGGGTCTTCTGATAAACGAGCCAGTGCAACTCGATCGGGGAATCGCTCCGATCGACGTCGAACACATCAAGCCCGCTAGCCCAATTGGGAAACCAAGCTGTGGGCGGCCACGCGCCTTGGGGCAGGTGGGTTTTCTCGTAGTCATAGGCCGAGTCGTCAGCCACCAGCTCGAGAGGTAGCAGGTCGGCCGCGCTCGACATCTCGTCCCACGTGAAGATCATCGTGTTGCATTGCTGCCCGAGCTCGCGTGCGGCATCGTCGGGGACGTAACCCTCGCGCGGCAGGAAAGCGTTGAACAGCAATCGTCCGCCGGGGGCCAGGCAATGTGCGGCGAGTTCGAACATGGCGCGCAGCTGCTGCGTCGTCCGGAAATCGGGCACCACTTCGGAGGCGACAATCAGCTGATAGTCGTCGCGGACATCATCCGTGGTTGCGAAGACATCACGCTCGATGACGCGTACGTCGAGTGATTCGCGTTGAGCCTCCGTGCGAATGATGTGCGCGAGCTTCGGAGCGATCTCGACCGCGTCCACCGGATGGCCGCGTCGTGCCAGCGCCAGGGCATTGCGTCCGGTGCCCGCGCCGATGTCGAGAACCCGATAGGTGCCGGGCTCAGTCGTCTCGCCGGCCAGCGCCGTGACGCGGGCATCGGGTTCGATCCCGAACAGCGACCCCTCGCGGGTGGTAACCCAGCCGTCGTAATGGCCGGCCATCGTCACCGCTTCGATGTTGACGCGATAGTTCAGGGCCGTGCCGAACGGAGCGTGAAACGAGATGATGATGTTGGAACGTGACGAGGTCCGGTAGGCCTCCACCAACTGGGTCTTCAAGACGGTCTTCAGCTGGGCAAATTCTTCGGGCGAGTACTGGACGCCGACGCTGGCAAATATGTTGTCGCACATTTTGACGTACTCGTCGATCAAGCTCGGAACGGCCGGCACCGTGATTTGCCCCATCGCCACCGATCGGCGATACAGCCGCCGGGCCATCGCCTCGCGGAGCGTCGGCGTACTGGAAGCGCTGACGGCCGGATCGTCCACCAGACTCTTCTACACGACCCGGACCCGTTTCCACCAGCGGTCGGTGCTATAACGCAACGTATGTCAGACGCCCGGCACCTCATCACCCACGTTTCCGATACGGCCCGGTGGACGGCGCTGTATCGGGCGAACGAATCGGCACGCCCCGACGCGTTGTTCAGCGATCCGCTCGCCGAACGTCTCGGCGGTGACCAGGGCCGCGCCATCGTCGCCAAGACTCCACTGGCGAACCGCAACGGTTGGTGGCTCATCGCGCGTACCAAGATCATCGATGACGTCATCACCCGATCGATCTCCGACGGCTGTGACCGGGTGTTGAACCTGGCCGCCGGCTTGGACACCCGCCCGTATCGATTGGACCTTCCGTCCGATTTCCCTTGGGTAGAAGCCGATCTGCCGCAGTTACTGGCGGAGAAGACGCAGCTTCTCGCCGACCAGACCCCGCGATGCCGGTTGACCCGGGCGGCCGTCGACCTGTCCGACGCGACAGCCCGTGACGCATTCTTCGACGAGGCACTCGA